>NZ_JBHYJB010000032.1:0-127027 GCF_042740175.1 Streptomyces sp. NPDC059009
GCACCCCATCACGGGGGTGCCGCCCTCCTCGTATATGAGCCGAGAACGCCTCAGTCCTCGCCGAGGTACGCCTTCCGCACGGACTCGTCGTGGAGCAGGTCCTGTCCCGTTCCGGAGAGGACGATGCTGCCGACTTCCATGACGTGGCCGTGGTCGGCGAGCGACAGCGCGGCCTGGGCGTTCTGCTCGACGAGCAGGATCGTGGTGCCCTGGGACTTGAGCTCGCTGATCGTCTGCATGATTTTCTGCATCATGATCGGGGAGAGGCCCATGGAGGGTTCGTCGAGCATGAGCAGTTTGGGCTGGGACATCAACGCCCGTCCCATGGCGAGCATTTGCTGCTCGCCGCCCGAAAGCGTTCCGGCTGCCTGCTTTCTCCGTTCGCCGAGAATCGGGAACAAGTCATACGCCCGCTGGATGTCCTTCTCGATGCCCGCCTTGTCGTCGCGCAGGTAGGCGCCGAGTTGGAGGTTTTCGGTGATGGTGAGGCGGGGGAAGATGTGTCGGCCTTCGGGGGAGTGGGCGAGTCCGAGGGCGACGATTTTGTGGGCGGGTATCCCTGTGAGGGGTTGCCCTTCGAAGGTGATCTTCCCTGACGAGGGCTTCAGTAGTCCGGACAGGGTGCGGAGCGTCGTCGTCTTGCCTGCGCCGTTCGTGCCGATGAGGGTGACGACTTGGCCGGCTTCGACGCTGAAGGAGATGCCTTTGACGGCTTCGATCTTGCCGTAGGCGACCCTGAGGTCCTCGACTTCCAGGAGTGCGGTCACAGGGTCTTTCCTTCCGAACCGGTGTTGCTCTCCGCGGAGTTCGAGGAGTTCGAGGAGTTCGCGGCGTCCGCCGCTTCGGCCTCGGCGGCTTCGACCTCTGCGACTTCGGCGTCTCCCGGTGCGCCCTCGAAGGGCGTGCCCAGGTACGCGGCGACGACGCGTTCGTCGGCCTGGACGACGTCGGAGGTGCCTTCGACGAGTTTTTCGCCTTGGACGAGGACGGCGACGCGGTCGCAGAGGTTGAAGATGAAGCGCATGTCGTGCTCGATGACGAGGACGGCGATGCCTTGGTCTCGTATGGAGAAGACCAATTCTTCGGTGGCGCGCGTTTCTTGGGGGTTCATTCCTGCTGTGGGCTCGTCGAGCAGCAGGAGTCCCGGTTCGCTTGCCAGTGCTCGGGCGATCTCAAGTTTCCGCTGTTCGCCGTACGGCAGGTTCCGGCTGAGGTGGTCGGCCTTGTGGGCGAGGCCGATGAACTCCAAGAGCTCCATGGCCCGCGCATGCGACGCGGCTTCCGCCTTCTTGAAGCCGGGGCCGCGCAGCAACGCGGACCACAACCCCTCTTTGGTCCTCGTATGGCGGCCGACGAGCACGTTTTCCAGGACGGTCATGTTGGCGAAGAGCCGGATGTTCTGGAAGGTGCGGGCGATGCCGGCGTTGGTGACGAGGTGGGGTTTGGGCGGGAGGACGGTTCCCTTATAGGAAACCCTCCCCTCGGTCGGGACGTAGAGCCCGGTGAGGCAGTTGAAGAACGTCGTCTTCCCCGCGCCGTTGGGGCCGATGAGGCCGACGATTTCGCCGCTGTTGACGGTGAGGTCGACGTCGCGTACGGCGGTGAGGCCGCCGAAGCGCATGGTGACGCCGCTGGCGTCGAGGACGGTGGTGGCCGTGGTTGTAGTCGTCATGGTGGTCACGCCCCCGCCTTGGTGGCGCCGACGGTGTCTTGCGGCAACCGCTGTTCTGGTACGTCGAGTTGGTCGGTCTCGTGGTATTCGAGCTGGGCGCGCTTGTTGGCGACGAGTCCTTCGGGCCGGAAGCGCATGAGCAGGATGAGGGCGAGGCCGAACAGGAGGAGCTGGTAGTCCTCGAGGAATTCCAGTTTGGCGGGGATGAGGTAGAGCAGTGCGGCGCCGATGAGGGGGCCGCTGACGGTGCCCATGCCGCCGAGGATGACGGCGGCGAGGAGGAATGCGGAGTTGGGGGGCACGGTGTTGGCGAAGAGGTATTGCTCGGGGGTGATGCTGTAGGAGACGTGGGCCTGGACGCTGCCGGCGAATCCGGCGAGGGTGGCGCCGAGTGCGAAGGCGATGAGTTTGACGCGGAAGCCGTTGATGCCCATGGCTGTTGCTGCTGTTTCGTCTTCGCGGATGGCGACCCAGGCGCGGCCGATGCGGGATTCTCCGGAGCGGCGGAAGACGAGGACGACGACGGCGGTGAAGAGGAGCATCAGCAGGTAGTAGTTGGCGGGCCTGCTGAGGGTGAAGCCGAGGACGTCGTGTTCGAGGCCGAGGTTGTATCCGAAGATTTCGAGGTCGGGGATGTTGGGGATGCCGCGGGCGCCGTTGGTGACGTTGGGGCCGGAGCTTCCGCTGAGGTTGTTCATGGTGATGCGGAAGATTTCACCGAAGCCGAGGGTGACGATGGCGAGGTAGTCGCCGCGCAGCCGCAGGGTGGGGGCGCCGATGATGACGCCGAAGGTGAGGGAGGCGGCGGCGCCGGTGAGTACGGCGGCCCAGAAGGGGAATTGGACGCCGATGGTGGAGTCGGGTGAGCCGGAGACGAGGGCGGCGGTGTAGGCGCCGACGCCGAGGAAGGCGACGTATCCGAGGTCGAGGAGTCCGGCGAGGCCGACGACGACGTTGAGGCCGAGGGCGACGGTGGCGAAGATCAGGATGTTGACGCCGATGAGGGCGTAGGAGGAGTCGCTCTGGGTGAAGGGGAACAGGGCCGCGGCGACGATGGCGGCGGTGAGGGTGACGTTGCGGTGTTTGGTGGTGAGTGCGTTGAGGCGGGGGAGGAGTCCGGCGCGGGCGAGTGCGGTGGCGCCGAAGGCGGTGGTGATGAGGAAGCCGATGAAGAGTTCGGAGTATGCCTCGATGCCGTAGGCGAAGACGTAGAGGCCGATGCCGAACGAGATGGCGATGATGAGGATTTCGAGCCAGGCGGGGAGTTCTTTGGCGCGCTGGGGGCCGGGTGCCTTGAGGCTGTGGCGGAAGCGCTGCCAGGGGTTGGTGGTGTCTTCGTCGGCGGGGAGGTCGGAGGGGAGTCCGAGGGCGCCGATGAAGGCGATGAGGGCTCCGATGCCGGAGATCCAGGCGCCGGGTTCGAGGTTGACGATGCCGCCGAGGTGTTCGGAGATGGCGCCCATGGTGTAGCCGGTGGTGCCGAGGACGCCGAGGGAGAGGAGGACGACGGGGCTGTTTTTGCCGCCGGGGGTGAGCCAGGTCAGGCCGCGGATGCCGTAGCCGGAGAGGGCGAAGAGCAGGGTGAGGGCGGCGCCGGTGAGGGTGACGACTTGGAGGCCGCCGGGGTAGCCGCTGATGGTGAGGTCGCCGGGGAAGGCGTCGGTCCAGGTCCAGGCGAGGAAGGTGCCGATGAGGGCGATGGCGGAGCCGGCGAGGACGGCGATGCGGGCGGGGCCTTCGGGCAGGGGGAGTGCCGAGGTGGGTGTGGCCGCGGGGGTTTTGGTGTGCTGTGTGGTCATGGGTATCACGCCCTGTCCGCGACGCGTTCGCCGAGTAGCCCTTGGGGCCTGAGGAGGAGGACGAGGATGAGGAGGGCGAAGGCCCAGACGTCCTTCCAGGAGCCGCCGCCGAACTGTTCCATGCCGGGGACGTCGGCCATGTAGCCGGTGGCGAGGGCTTCGGCTACGCCGAGGACGATGCCGCCGAGCATGGCGCCGTAGATGTTGCCGATGCCGCCGAGTACGGCGGCGGTGAAGGCTTTGAGGCCCATGATGAAGCCCATTTTGAAGCCGACTTGGCCGTTGTGGAGGCCGTATCCGACGGCTGCGACGGCGGCGAACGCGGCGCCGATGGCGAAGGCCATGACGATGATGCGGTCGGTGTTGATGCCCATGAGCTTGGCGGTGTCGGGGTCCTGGGCGGTGGCCTGCATGCCGCGGCCGGTGCGCGTCTTGTTGACGTAGTAGGCGAGGGCGAGCATGCAGAGGGGGGCGGCGATGATGATGAAGAAGTCGCCGCGTTGGATGTCGGCGCCGAGGATGTGGACGGGGTCGCCTTCGAACTGCGGGAAGGAACGGTCCTTCTTGGCGTCGGGGTACCACTTCCAGACGGCTTGCTGGAGGAGGATGGAGAGGCCGATGGCGGTGATGAGGGGGGCGAGGCGGGGGGCGCCGCGCAGGGGCCGGTAGGCGAAGCGTTCGGCTGCGGTGCCGACGGCGACGGAGCAGATGACGCCGCCGATGATCATGAGGGGGATCGCGGCGAGCAGGGAGAAGCCGGCGGGGAGCCAGAGGTAGATGGTGAGGGCGCCGAAGCCCCCGATCATGAATATCTCGCCGTGGGCGAAGTTGATGAGCTGGACGATTCCGTAGACCATCGTGTAGCCGATCGCGATGAGTCCGTACATCGCGCCGAGGATGAGTCCATTGGCCAGCTGTTGCGGCAGTTCGTGCACCGCAGGGCCTCCGTTGGGTGTCGGATAAGGCACCGCGCGGGAGCGCTCTTGGCGCTCCCGCGCGGCCTTGATCAGTGGAGTGCTGCGTGTGCGGTCAGCTGAGGGGCTTGTACGCCTCGTAGAACTTGGGCGTCCACTTGTTGCCCTTGATCTGGTAGGCGGTCATCATCGTGTTCGTCGTGTCGCCGTACTTGTCGAACGAGACCTTGCCGGTGACGCCGTCGAACTGGACCTTGCTCATGGCTTCGAGGACGCCTGCGCGGTCGGGGGTCTTGCCTCCGTCGGCGGCGAGCTTGACGGCCTGGATGATGGACCAGGTGGCGTCGTAGGTGCCGGCGCCGTAGGTCTCCATGTCTTCCTTGTACGCCTTGTTGTAGTCCTCGATGAACTTCTTGGCGGAGGGGAGCTTTTCGACGGGGGCGCCGACGGAGGTGCCGAGGTCGCCTTCGGCCTTCTTGTTGATCTTCGGGAACTGCTCGCTCTTCATGCCGTCGCCGCCCATGAGCGGGATCTTGGCGCCGCTCTCCTTGAGCTGCTGGCTGAGCGGGGCGGCGGCGGGGTATTCGCCGCCGTAGTAGACGGCTTCGGCGCCGGTGCTCTTGACCTTGCCGGCCACGGACTTGAAGTCGCGGTCTTCCTGGTTGACGTGGTCGGAGCCGACGATCTTGCCGCCGATCTTCGTGTACGTCGCCTTGAAGGACGCGGCGAGGCCGGCGCCGTAGGTCTTCTGGTCGTCGATCAGGTAGACCTTTTTGATCTTCGCCTTGGTGTAGAGGTACTGCGCGGCGAACTGGCCCTGGACCTGGTCGGTGGTGGCGGTGCGGAAGAAGGTCTTGAAGGGGCGGGCCTTCTTGCCGGTCTTCCAGCCGTTGCCCTGGGTGAGCTCGGTGCCGGTGTTGGCCGGGGAGACCTGGGTGAGGCCGTTGTCGTTGAAGGGCTTCTGCATCGACTGGGAGACGCTGGAGTTCAGCGGGCCGACGACGCCGAGGACGTCCTTGTTGCTGATGAACTTCTGGGCGTTGGTGCCGCCGACGGAGGGCTGGCCCTGGTCGTCCTGGGGGTCGAGCTTGAAGGTCACGCCGTCGACGAGCTTCTGCTCGTTGGCCTGCTTGACGGCGAGTTCGGCGGAGTTGCGCATGCCGATGCCGAGCGCGGAGAGGTCACCGGTGAGGGGCGCGTCGAAGCCGATGACGACGGTTTTGCCGCCTCCGTTGTCGCTGCTCTTGTTGTCGTCGTCGCGCGACCCGCAGGCGGTGAGGGTGAGTGCCCCGGTGGTCAGCACCGTGGTGAGGATGAGCACGGAACGGTTTCGCACGATTGGTCCTTTCCCTGGCGCGGCGCCCTCGCCTGGTGGAGGGGCCGTTGAGATCGCCGGGCCGTACTGGTGGTGGTACAGGGCCGTGCAATTCAGTGTGCGCCCGGCGGCGCGGTGACTGGCGGTGACTCTAAGCGCAGGTGGAGGGCGCGGGGAGGAGCTAGGGGAAGGATGTGACTTTCTTGTTATCCGAGGTGAAACGGGGGTGGTGCGTGGCGGGCACGGCGGGCCTCTCCTGTCGACGTCCGTGTTTCACGTGGTGAGAACAGCCAGTTCCGCTAAGGGGCTTGAGGGGATCTTGGTACTGACATCGGCCGGCGGGGAGGGGGCGCGGAATGGCCTCGTCCGGGGCGGGGAGGGGTGGGGCGGGGCGGTCGTGCGGGGTTGCGCGCCGGGGTCCGGGCGATGGCGCGCTTGTTACGCAGAGTGAGAATTGGCCGGTTCTGAGGGGTTCCAGGGGTTGCCGGAGTGCGGGCCGTTGCGGTTGCGCTCGATGCAGGCCGCCGAGACCTGACGGTCGATCAACTTCCTTGCGGAGGCGAGTCCGTGGCGTTTGCGCTCGGCCTTCGCGGCGGAGACGGCGGCGACGAGGATGTTGTTCTCGCCGTTGGAGAGGCCCTTTTGCATGTAGTCGCGGCCGGAGTTCGGTGCGTCGACGAGTACTTGCCTGGCCCAGTAGGCGACTTTGTTGGTGCAGATCTGCGCCGGGGACGTCGTGTGTGCGGACGGTTTCGGCGTGGCGGTGGCGGCGGAGTGTGAGGTGCCGCTGTCGCAGGCGGTGAGCGCGGCGGGCAGGGCGAGCGCGGTGGTGAGGGCGGCGGCGAGGGTCCACCTCGTCCGGCGTGGCGCTCGGTCCCCCTCGACCCTCATGCGGTCCCCCGGTCCCCCTTGGCGCCCATGGCGTGAAGGTAGCGATCGCGGGCGAGGGGCGGCAAGGGCCGTGCGGGGCGCACAAGTTGAGGGGTGCGCCCCGCTTGGTGGCGGGCTCCGGGTGTTCTGGGGCTCCGGTGGCCCGGTCAGGCGATGGCGGCGGTGGCTCCGCCCGTGGGGGCGTCGCGCAGCAGGCAGGTCAGGCGGGCGCTGCAGACCCGCTTGTCGTGCTCGTCGGTGATGACGATCTCGTACGTGGCGGTGGAGCGGCCGCGGTGGACGGGGGTGGCGACGCCGGTGACGAGGCCGGAGCGGGCGCCGCGGTGGTGGGTGCAGTTCAGGTCGACGCCGACGGCGAGCTTGGTGATGCCGCCGTGGAGCATGGAGCCGACGGAGCCGAGGGTCTCGGCGAGGACGGCGGAGGCGCCGCCGTGCAGCAGCCCGTACGGCTGGGTGTTGCCCTCGACGGGCATGGTGCCGACGACGCGGTCCGCGGACGCTTCGAGGATCTGGATGCCCATGCGGGTGCCGAGGTGGCCCGCGGAGAAGAGGGCGGGCAGGTCGACGCCGAGCGCGGCGTACTCGTCGAGGACCTCTTGCGGGAACTTCACGTGGTGCTGCTCGCCCATGGGGCCCGGCTCCGTTCGTCGTGCTGACAGCGTTGGCCACCGTGGCCAACCGTTGACCGAAGTCGCTGAGCAAACGCTCAGTCGGTCGCTGATTGTTCCAGGCGTACGACGACGGACTTGCTGGCGGGGGTGTTGCTGGTGTCGGCGGTGGCGTCGAGCGGCACCAGGACGTTGGTCTCCGGGTAGTAGGCGGCGGCGCAGCCGCGGGCCGTCGGGTAGTGCACGACGCGGAAGCCGGGGGCGCGCCGCTCCACGCCGTCCTGCCACTCGCTGACGAGGTCCGCGTACGAGCCGTCGGCGAGCCCGAGGGCGGTCGCGTCGTCGGGGTGGACGAGGACGACCCGGCGGCCGTTCTTGATGCCCCGGTAGCGGTCGTCGAGGCCGTAGATGGTGGTGTTGTACTGGTCGTGGGAGCGCAGCGTCTGCAGCAGCAGGCGGCCCTCGGGGACCTCGGGGAACTCCACGCGCGCGGCGGTGAAGTTGGCCTTGCCGGTGGCGGTGGGGAAGCGGCGTTCGTCGCGCGGGGCGTGGGGGAGGGTGAAGCCTCCGGGGTGTGCGACCTTCTTGTTGAAGTCCTCGAAGCCGGGCACCACGCGCGCGATGCGGTCGCGCACCGTCGCGTAGTCCTTCTCGAACTCCTCCCAGGGCGTGGCCGATTCGGGGCCGAGGACGGTGCGGGCGAGGCGGCACACGATGGCGGGCTCGGACAGCAGGTGGGGGCTTGCGGGCTCCAGGCGGCCGCGGGAGGCGTGGACCATGCCCATGGAGTCCTCGACGGTCACGAACTGCTCTGTGCTTTTCCCGTTCGGGCCGACCTGGAGGTCGCGCTCGGTGCGGCCGAGGGTGGGCAGGATCAGGGCGCGCGCGCCGGTGACGGCGTGCGAGCGGTTGAGTTTCGTGGAGACGTGCACGGTGAGGCGGGCGCGGCGCATCGCGGCCTCGGTGACGTCGGTGTCGGGGGTGGCCGCGACGAAGTTGCCGCCCATCGCGAAGAAGACCTTCGCCTCGCCGTCGCGCAGTGCGCGGATGGCCCGTACGACGTCCAGGCCGTGGTGGCGGGGCGGTGCGAAGCCGAACTCCTTCTCCAGGGCGTCGAGGAAGGCGGGTGCGGGCCGCTCGAAGATGCCCATGGTGCGGTCGCCCTGCACGTTCGAGTGGCCGCGCACGGGGCAGACGCCGGCGCCGGGGCGGCCGATGTTGCCGCGCAGCAGGAGGAAGTTGACGACTTCGCGGATCGTCGGCACGGAGTGCTTGTGCTGGGTGAGGCCCATGGCCCAGCACACGACGGTGCGCTTGGAGGCGAGGACCAGCCGCAGGGCCTGTTCGATCTGTGCCCGCTCGAGGCCGGTCGCGGCGAGCGTCTCGTCCCAGTCGGCGGCGCGGGCGGCCGCGGTGAACTCCTCGTAGCCGTGGGTGTGTTCGCGGACGAACTCCTCGTCGACGGCTCCTTCCGTCTCCAGGACGAGCTTGTTGAGGAGGCGGAAGAGGGCCTGGTCGCCGCCGAGGCGGATCTGCAGGAAGAGGTCGGTCAGGGCGGTGCCCTTGAGCATGCCGTGCGGCGTCTGCGGGTTCTTGAAGCGCTCCATGCCCGCTTCGGGCAGCGGGTTGACCGTGATGATCTTCGCGCCGTTGTTCTTCGCCTTCTCCAGGGCGGAGAGCATGCGCGGGTGGTTCGTGCCGGGGTTCTGCCCGGCGACGATGATCAGGTCCGACTTGTAGAGGTCTTCGAGGGAGACGCTGCCCTTGCCGATGCCGATGGTCTCCGTGAGCGCGGAGCCGGACGACTCGTGGCACATGTTCGAGCAGTCGGGGAGGTTGTTCGTGCCGAGCTCGCGGGCGAACAGCTGGTAGAGGAACGCGGCCTCGTTGCTGGTGCGGCCCGAGGTGTAGAAGACGGACTCGTCCGGGCTGTCCAGGGCGGCGATTTCCTCGGCGACGATGTCGAAGGCCCGCTCCCAGGGGATCGCCTCGTAGTGCTCGGCGCCCTCGGCCAGGTACATGGGGTGGGTGAGGCGGCCCTGCTGGCCCAGCCAGTAGCCGCTGCGGGTCGCGAGGTCTGCGACGGGGTGCGCGGCGAAGAAGTCGGGGGTGACGCGGCGCAGGGTGGCCTCTTCGGCGACGGCCTTCGCGCCGTTCTCGCAGAACTCGGCGGTGTGCCGGTGCTCCGGCTCGGGCCAGGCGCAGCCCGGGCAGCCGAAGCCGTCCTTCTGGTTGACGCGCAGCAGCGTGAGCGCGGTGCGGCGCACGCCCATCTGCTGCCGGGAGATCTTCAGGGCGTGGGCGACGCCGGGCAGGCCCACCGCGGAGTGCTGCACCTCGCTCACCTGCGGCGCGTCCTGGACCGGATCGCCCTTGGGCGGCTTGCTTGCCATGGTCGGCTCCTCCTCGAGCGCCTGCGTGAGGTACGTGTGCGATCCTCCCACGTGCCACCGACAGAGCTCCTGTGCGGGCCGGTGGGGCGGGACTGTCAGTGGGGTCTGGCAGGATCGGACACGTGGCAGAAACAGCATCGAAGAAGAAGTCCGAGTCCGCGACGAAGACCACGGGCGGTGACCGTCCGCGCCTGCTCCTGATGGACGGGCACTCCCTGGCGTACCGGGCGTTCTTCGCGCTGCCCGCGGAGAACTTCACGACGGCGACGGGCCAGCCGACGAACGCGATCTACGGCTTCGCGTCGATGCTGGCGAACACGCTGCGCGACGAGGCGCCCACGCACTTCGCGGTGGCGTTCGACGTCTCCCGCAAGACGTGGCGCTCCGAGGAGTTCAGCGACTACAAGGCGAACCGCTCCAAGACGCCCGACGAGTTCAAGGGCCAGGTCGAGCTGATCGGCGAGGTGCTGGACGCGATGCACGCGCAGCGCTTCGCCGTGGACGGCTTCGAGGCGGACGACATCATCGCGACGCTCGCCACGCAGGCCGAGGCCGCGGGCTTCGAGGTCCTGATCGTCACCGGCGACCGGGACTCCTTCCAGCTGATCACCGACCACGTGACGGTGCTGTACCCCACCAAGGGCGTCTCCGAGCTGACCCGCTTCACGCCGGAGAAGGTCCAGGAGAAGTACGGGCTCACGCCCAGCCAGTACCCGGACTTCGCGGCGCTGCGCGGCGACCCGTCGGACAACCTCCCGGGCATCCCCGGCGTCGGCGAGAAGACGGCCGCGAAGTGGATCAACCAGTTCGGTTCGTTCGCGGATCTCGTGGAGCGCGCCGAGGAGGTCAAGGGCAAGGCCGGGCAGAACTTCCGCGACCACATCGAGGCCGTGAAGCTGAACCGCCGGCTCACGGAGATGGTGCGCGACGTCGAACTGCCCAAGTCCGTCGACGGCTTGGCGCGCGCCCCGTACGACCGCACGGCTCTCGCCCTGGTCCTGGACACCCTGGAGATCCGCAACCCCTCCCTGCGCGAGCGCCTGCTGGCGGTCGACCCGGGCGCGGAGGAGGCGGAGGACGCCGCCCCGGTGGCCGACGGCATCGAGCTGGACGGCGCGGTGCTGGGCGGCGGTGAGCTCGCCCCGTGGCTGGCCGAGCACGGCACGGCGGTCCTGGGTCTGGCCACGGTCGACACCTGGCAGCTCGGCACCGGCTCGGTCACGGAGGTGGCGCTGGCCGCCGCCGGGGGCGCGGCGGCCTGGTTCGACCCGTCGTCCCTGGACGAGGCCGACGAGAAGGCGTTCGCCGCCTGGATCTCGGACGCGAAGAAGCCGAAGGTCCTCAACAACGCCAAGGGCGTCATGCGGGTCTTCGCGGAGCACGGCTGGAGCGTCGACGGCGTCACCATGGACACCGCGCTCGCCGCCTACCTGGTGAAGCCGGGCCGCCGCTCCTTCGCCCTGGACGCGCTGTCCCTGGAGTACCTGGGCCGTGAGCTGGCCCCCGCCGCCGCGGCCGACGGCCAGCTGGCCTTCGGTACGGAGGAGGACGACCAGGCCGAGGCCGAGTCGCTGATGCTGCAGGCCCGCACGGTCCTGGACCTGGGCACGGCCTTCGGGGAGAAGCTCCAAGAGGTCGGCGCGGCGGACCTGTTGGCGGACATCGAGCTGCCGACCTCCACGCTCCTGGCCCGCCTGGAGCGGCACGGCATCGCGGCGGACCGCGCCCATCTGGAGTCGATGGAGCAGCAGTTCGCGGGCGCCGTGCAGCAGGCCGTGAAGGAGGCGCACGCCGCGGCGGGCCACGAGTTCAACCTGGGCTCGCCCAAGCAGCTCCAGGAGGTCCTCTTCGGTGAGCTGAACCTCCCGAAGACGAAGAAGACCAAGACCGGCTACACCACGGACGCCGACGCCCTGGCCTGGCTCGCGGCGCAGACGGAGAACGAACTCCCGGTGATCATGCTCCGTCACCGCGAGCAGGCGAAGCTCCGCGTCACGGTCGAGGGCCTCATCAAGACGATCGCGGTGGACGGCCGCATCCACACCACGTTCAACCAGACGGTGGCGGCGACGGGCCGTCTGTCCTCCACGGACCCCAACCTCCAGAACATCCCGGTGCGCACGGACGAGGGCCGTGCGATCCGCCGCGGCTTCGTCGTCGGTGAGGGCTTCGAGTCCCTCATGACGGCCGACTACAGCCAGATCGAGCTGCGCGTCATGGCGCACCTCTCCGAGGACGAGGGCCTCATCGAGGCGTTCACCTCCGGCGAGGACCTGCACACCACGGTCGCCTCGCAGGTCTTCGGTGTGGAGCGCTCGGCGGTCGACGCGGAGATGCGCCGCAAGATCAAGGCGATGTCGTACGGCCTGGCCTACGGTCTGTCGGCGTTCGGCCTCTCCCAGCAGCTGAACATCGACGCGGGCGAGGCACGGGCCCTGATGGACACGTACTTCGAGCGCTTCGGCGGGGTGCGCGACTACCTGCGCCGTGCCGTCGACGAGGCCCGCGCCACGGGCTACACGGAGACGATGCTGGGCCGCCGCCGCTACCTCCCGGATCTGAACAGCGACAACCGCCAGCGCCGCGAGATGGCCGAGCGCATGGCTCTGAACGCCCCGATCCAGGGCACGGCGGCGGACATCGTCAAGATCGCGATGCTGAACGTGGACCGCGCCCTCACCAAGGCGAAGCTCACGTCCCGCATGCTCCTCCAGGTCCACGACGAAATCGTCCTGGAGATCGCGCCGGGGGAGCGCGAGAAGGTGGAGCAGATCGTCCGCAAGGAGATGGCGGGAGCGGCGGACCTCAGGGCCCCGCTGGACGTCTCGGTGGGCGTGGGCCAGGACTGGGAGTCGGCGGCGCACTGAGTTCTCACCCTGTCCGGCGAGGTATTCAGCCCGTCCGGCGTTTGAGGACGAGGCCGTTCAGGCCGATGGGGGTCTAGGGGCGAAGCCCCGGGAAGGGCGCCCCAGGTCGGGGTCCAGGGGCGCAGCCCATGGTTTCGGGAAGGGGCGGGCTCGGGGAATCAAAAAAGGCAGGTCACCCAGGTGGCCCCCGCCCCCGAGCCCACCCCTCGCACCCCCGGCCACGATGACCGCATGGGCATACACCCGCGCCATTGGCGCACCCCCGTGGCCGCAGCCCTGACCTCGGCCCTGCTCACCCCCGTACCCCCGGCGACCGCCGCCGCCGCGAGCACGGGCCAGGGCACCCAGGGATCCGCTCTCGCGGCCCCCTGCACGGCGGCCAAGGACCCCACCTTGGCCAAGGACCTCTCCCGCGACCTCAAGGCCGCCCTCGCCCACAGATCCGGCACCGTCTCGGTCTCCCTCCACGACGACCGCACCGGTCTCACCTGCGACCTCTCCGGGCAGCGCCGCTACGACGCGGCGAGCGTGGCGAAGGTCCTGATCCTGGAGACCGCCCTGCGCCGCGCGGAGTCCTGGCGGCGCAAGCTCACCGGCTGGGAGCAGCGCAACGCCCGCCCCATGATCATGCGTTCGGACAACGGGGCGGCCTGGCGGCTCTGGACCGACCTGGGTCACACCACGCTCTCCCGGTTCCTGCGCCGCGTCGGCACGACCGCCACCACGCTTGGTTACGACGGCTATTGGGGCCTGACCCGGACGACGGCCGCCGACCAGCTGCGTCTTCTCGGTGTGCTCACCGGCGCCCGTGACGTGCTGCGCGCGAGCTCACGTGCGTACGGTCTGAATCTGCTGAGCCAGGTGCGGCGGGACCAGCGCTGGGGGGTGCCCGCGGGCATGCCGCGCGGCATCACCGCGCACCTGAAGAACGGCTGGCTGCCGCGGGCCACGCACGGCTGGCGGGTGCACAGCGTCGGCGCGTTCACCGGGGGCGGGCGCACCTACCGGCTTGCGGTCCTCTCCCACGACAACCCGACGATGGCGTACGGGGTGCGGACCATCGAGCGGATCGCGCAGGCGGTGCACCGTGCGCTGAACAAGGGCCGTGCGGCGGGCCAGGGGCTGACTCCGCAGAGCGAGATCAGTGAGATTTCCGACGGGTCGGTTCCGGGTGCGATTCCGGACACTTCGTCACCTCTTGACAACAACCCCGAGCCATAACTGTGGCATTGCCCGTAGCGTGCGACGGTGACCTGGCCAACCGGTTAAAAACGGGCACGACGGGGTGCCTGGGCGCCGAAAGTTGACGTAGTGTCGCCTGGGTCGCCGTATGGGGCGCACGCGTGTGCGGGCGGCGGCGGGCCAAGGCGTCGGCGGGAGGGGTGCACGGACATGGCGGCGGTATTCGGCAGGCGGCTGCGCAGGGGCGCGGTGACGACCGCGGTGGCGGCGGCTGCGGTGGCGGCGCTCGCCGCGTCGCAGGCACCGGGCGTGACGAACACACCCCGCGACGAGCGGGCCACGTCCGAGTCCACGCCCCCGCCCGCGGAGGACTCCGCGACGGGCAACTCCCCGTACTACACGGACCTTCCACCCCTGAACACCACGCCGTCCAACCCCGTCATAGGTGACCCCGCCACCGGCGGCCGGGACCCCGAGGCGGGCCTGCCCGCGACGCTCCTCGACGCCTACAAGAAGGCCGAGGCGTCCCTCGCCGAGTCCAAGCCGGGCTGCCGGCTGCCCTGGGAACTCCTCGCCGCCATCGGCAAGGTGGAGTCGGGCCAGGCGCGCGGCGGGCGCGTCACCAAGGACGGCACGACGCTCACGCCGATCCTCGGCCCGGTCCTGGACGGCAACGGCTTCGCGAAGATCACCGACACCGACGACGGCGCGTACGACGGAGACAGCACGCACGACCGCGCGGTCGGCCCCATGCAGTTCATCCCGTCGACGTGGAACACCTGGGCCCAGGACGGCAACGGAGACGGCAAGAAGGACCCGAACAACATCTACGACGCCGCGCTCGCCGCGGGCCGCTATCTGTGCGCGGACGGCCGCGACCTGTCCACCAAGCCCGGACTGCACGCGGCGATCCTCAGCTACAACCACTCGCAGGAGTACCTGAACACGGTCCTGACGTGGCTGGAGTACTACCGCAAGGGCACCCACGAGATTCCCGACGGCACGGGCGGCCTCCCGGACGACGGCGACCTCTCCGGCGGCGGCGCGAGCGCGAAGCCCACCCCCACGCCGACCCCGAAGCCCACCAAGCCGAGCGGCAAGCCGAGCGGCAAACCGAGCCCGAAGCCGGGCGACTCCGGCAAGCCCGGCGGCACCCCGACTCCCAAGCCCACTCCGCCCAAGCCGGGCGGCGGCGGCTCAGAGACACCCACCCCGAACCCGACGCCCACCCCCACCGAGTCGGTGGCCCGCCTCAAGGACGGCGGCACCGGCAAGCTCACCGCGCAGGCGGGCGACGCCTTCGCGGAGCGCGTCACGGTGCGCGCGGAGCGGGCCTCGGGCACGCCGGTGGCGAAGGCCAAGGTGAAGTTCGCGATCGTCGGCGACACCGACGCGCGCTTTGCGGGCGGCGCCACCAGCGTCACGCTCGCCACCAGCGCCACCGGCCGGGCCACGGCGCCGGAGATCAAGGCGGGCGAGAAGACGGGCGAGTTCACCGTCCGGGCCACCGTCGTGGGCCGCTCGCTGCCCGGTCTCGACTACAAGGCGACGGTCATCGAGCGGCAGGCCGACGCCCTCGCGCGGACCGGCGACAAGGCGCTGACCTGCGTGCCCGGCGGCACCTTCGCGGACCAGGTGGAGCTGAAGGCGACCTACAAGGGCGAGGCCGCCGACGGCGTCGCGGCCACCGCCACGTTCGTCGCCTCTGCCGACGCCGCCGCCGACGCGGCGGCCGCCGCCAAGGGCCCCTACTTCAAGGACGCGGACGGCAAGCCGGTGCGCACCCTCAAGGGCCTGAAGACCGACAAGGACGGCGCGCTGCTGCTGCCGAAGATGTACGCGGACGACGCGGCGGGCACGTACTTCCTGCGCGTCACCACGGCCGGCGGCGCCACGGTCACCGTGGAACTGAAGGTGGCCGCTGCCTGAGCCGAACACCCTTGGGGACCGCCCTCGTTGCCGCACCCGGCAGCGGGGGCGGTCCGCTGTGTGCAACGTGTTCTCATCTCGCCCCGGCGTTGCTACGGTGCCCGCCCTGACGACCTATCAGGTTCCGTGTTCGCGCCATGAGCTCACGCTCCTGGTGCACGCCATCACTTCACGCCGTCAACGGGAGGCCCGCATGCGTGCCCTCATCGCCGCCGCCGGCGGCCTCGTGGTCGCCCTCGCCCTGATCTTCACGATCACGGCCATCGGGGCGCCTCCCGGCGAGACGTCACCGAAGCCGCTGCTCACCACCGTCCCCAAGCACCCGTAGGGAGGGCCCCAGCGTGCGCCGCAAGGCCAGCCTGATCCTGCTCGCGTTCGCCGTGTTCTTCACGGCCCTGTCCCCGCTGATGCGGTGGTACGCCTTCCCGCGCCTGGCGAAGATCCCGCCGAACCAGTACCAGAACGCCGTCCTGGAGGCGAAGAACCCGACCCTCATCGACTACGCCTCCATGAAGGCGAAGAAGGTCCCCAAGGTCACGATCGTGCAGACCCTCAAGGGCAACGTCGAGGAGTCCGAGAAGGTCGAGAAGACCGCGGGCCGCGACGTCGTCGTCTGGGACGCGCTCTCCTATGTCGTGGACCCCCAGGGCAAGATGGTCTCCAAGATCCCCGAGCGGTACATCTTCGACGCCCACAGCCAGGCCCCCGTCCACACGAACACCGAGGCCGTCGACGGCGACACCGTCAAGCGCGAAGGCATCGAGTTCAAGTGGCCCTTCCTGACGGAGAAGCGGGACTACGAGTACTACGACGCACAGGCCCGCGTCACCAAGCCCATCCACTACAAGGGCACCCGGAACTTCCGCGGCTTGAAGGTCTACTACTTCGAGCAGACCATCCCGTGGCAGAAGGTGCCCTACCCCAAGACGATGCCGGTCAAGGGCGTCACCGCGAAGTCGCTCGCCGCGTCCGGCACGACCCGCTGGTACACCACGACCCGCAAGTTCTGGGTCGAACCGACCACCGGCGCGCCCGTCTACGGCGAAGAGATCATGAACAACGAGCTGCGCGGCGGCTCCCTCCTCGGCGACCGGGACAAGGTCACCGTGTTCAACGGGCACGTGAAGATGCGCGAGGACTACATCAAGGACATCGTCGACCAGGTCAAGTCCCAGCGCGTCCTGGTGCTCCTGCTCACCTCGTACCTGCCCTGGGGCTTCCTGATCCTCGGCGTCCTGCTCCTGGCGCTGTCCCTGTGGCTGGAGGCCCGCAGCCGCAGGCCGGGCGAGCCCACCGAGCAGGCGGACCACGACCCGGAGCCGGAACCCGTCAACGCCTGAGGGCCAGAACGCCTGAGGGCCAGAAGGGCTGAGGGCCCGAACGCCTAAGCCCGCCTGCCCTGTTGAGCCTGCTGACGCGCCTTCGTGTGCCGGGTCGGCTCGGCGGTCGCCGGGTCGTCCGGCCACGGGTGCTTCGGGTAGCGGCCGCGCAGCTCGGACCGCACCGCCCGGTACCCCTCGCGCCAGAACGACGCCAGATCGGCGGTGACGGCGGCCGGGCGGCCCGCCGGGGACAGCAGATGCACCAGAAGGGGCACTCCGCAGACGCGCGGCGTCTCCTGGAGGCCGAACAGCTCCTGCAACTTCACGGCCAGGACGGGCTGTTCGGGGGTGGCGTAGTCGATCCGGATCCTGGACCCGCTCGGCACCTCCACCCGCTCCGGCGCCAGCTCGTCCAGGCGCGCCGCGTCCCCGGACGCCCACGGCAGCAGCCGCGCGAGCGCCTGCCCCGCGTCGATGCGCCCCAGGTCGGCCCGGCGCCGCGCCCGCGACAGCTCCGGCTCCAGCCACTCGTCCACACGCGCGTGCAGCGCCACTTCCGATACGTCGGGCCAGGGCGCCCCCGCATGGTGGTGCAGGAACGCCAGCCGCTCCCGCAACTCCCGCGCCCCGCGCGACCAGTTGAGCAGCCCCGTCCCCTCCTCCCGCAACCCCTCCAGGAGGGCTTCTCGTACGAGGGCGGGGTCGGGGTCCTTCAGCGGGCGCACCGCCAGCTCGACGGCGCCGAGCCGTTCCACGTGCCGGGCCACCAGGGCGCCGCCGTCCCAGACGACCTCGTCGCGGTCCTCATGCAGCGAGGCGGCCGCATCCCGTGCCACGTCCTCGTCGATGTGCCCGGCGAGCTGCACACGCGCGTGCCCGGCGCCCACCGGCCGGTCGGCCACGGCCACGGCGACCCACGCGGCGCCCGTGAGCCCGGAGCCCGAACGCACCTCCGCGCGCGTGCCGTTGACCATCAGATACGTCCCGTCCCGCTGCGCCTTAGCCACCCGCTCGGGGTAGGCGAGGGCGGCCACGAGCCCCGCCGCCTGGTCCTCGCCCGGGCCGGTCCTGCCGTCCCCGCCGCCGGGCACGGCCGAGCTCAGCCTGCGCACCTCGGCCCGCCAGCGGGCGGCGTACCCGTCCCCGCCCCGCCGGGCGGCCCGCCACGCGGTGGCCAGGTCGTCCCCGTACTCCCGCGGCGGCTCCTCGCTCAGGAGGGCCACCACCTCCGCCGCCCGCCGCGCGCCCACGACGGGCGCCGCGTCCAACAGGGCCCGCGCAAGCCGGGGATGGAGCCCCACACGGGCCAGGCGCGTGCCCCGCCCGGTGACGCGGCCCGACGCGGCGTCCACCGCGCCGACCGCCGCAAGGACGGAGCGGGCCGCCGCCAGCGCCCCGGCGGGCGGCGCGTCCAGCAGAGCGAGCCCGGACGCGTCGGGAGCGCCCCAGCACGCCGTCTGCAGCGCGAACGCCGTCAGGTCGGCCACCTGGATCTCCGGCGCCGGAAAGGCCGGGAGCCGAACGTCCTCGGCCTCGGCCCAGCACCGGTAGACCACGCCCGGCGCCTCCCGCCCGGCCCGGCCCGCCCGCTGCCGGGCCGCCGCCCGCGAAGCCCGTACGGTCGTCAGCGCGCTCAGCCCGCGCGCGTGATCCACGCGCGGCTCCCGCGCCAGACCCGCGTCCACGACCACCCGCACCCCGGGCACCGTCAGGGACGACTCCGCCACCGACGTCGCCAGGACCACCCGCCGCCCCGTCCCCGGAGCGAGCACCGCGTCCTGCACGGCGGCCGGCGCCCGCCCGTGCACCTGGAGCACCTCGACGTCCCCGAGGCCGCCCAGCCGACCGGCCACGCGCGCGATCTCACCGACGCCCGGCAGGAAGCACAGCACGTCGCCGTCGCGCTCTGCGAGCGCCCGCCGCACCACCGATGCCACATGCGTCAGGAGCGCCGGGTCGACGCGCATTCCGTGCGGCGGCCGCACCGCGCGCGGGGGCGGCGCCCACACCACGTCCACCGGGTGCGCGATCCCCTCGGCCTCGACGACCCGCGCACCCCCGAGCAGCCGCGCCCAGCCCTGCGCGTCGGTCGTCGCCGACGCCGCGACCAGCTCGAGATCGGGCCGGAGCGTCTCCCGCACGTCCCACAGGAACGCCGTGGCCGTGTCCGCGTCCAGATGCCGCTCGTGCACCTCGTCCAGGAGCACGGCATCCACACCGCTCAACTCCTGGTCCCGCTGCAGACGTTGAAGGAGCACGCCGGTCGTGACGACCTCCACGCGCGTGCGTGGACCCACGGCCCGCTCGCCGCGCACCGTGTACCCGACGCGCTCGCCCACCTTCTCGCCGAGCAGCCACGCCATCCGCCGCGCCGCCGCCCGCGCGGCGATCCGCCGCGGCTCGGCGACGACCACACGGCGCTCGGCGGCGCCCTCGTGCGGACCTTCCAGGAGCCCGGCGAGGACGAGCGGCACCAGCGTCGTCTTGCCGGTGCCGGGCGGCGCCACGAGCACCGCGGCACCGTCCGCGTCCAGGGCCGACCGCAGCGCGGGCAGCGCCGAGCGGACGGGCAGGTTCAGCAGGGCGTCGCGAGGCCGGCCGGTCACGCCCTCAGTCCCGCACGCAGACGAAGATCGCCGTGCCGGGGATCAGGTTGCCGCGCAGCGGCGACCAGCCGCCCCACTCCTGGGTGTTCCACGCGGGCCACTGCGGCTCCACGAGATCGACCAGCCTGAAGCCCCCGGCCACCACGTCCCGCACCCGGTCGCCCACGGTCCGGTGATGCTCCACGTACACGGCGTTCCCGTCCTCGTCCTGCTCCACATAAGGAGTGCGGTCGAAGTAGGACGCCGACACGGAGAGCCCCTCGGGGCCCGGCTCGTCGGGGAACGCCCAGCGGACGGGGTGCGTCACGGAGAACACGAACCGGCCGCCGGGCCGCAGCACCCGATGCACTTCTTTGAGGACGAGCACCGGGTCGGCAACGAAGGGCAGCGCTCCGTAGGCCGAGCACGCCAGGTCGAACGAGCCGTCGCGGAACGGCAGGACGCCCGCGTCGGCCTGCACCAGCGGCACGCCCCCGCCGATGCGCAGCGCGTGCTGGAGCTGGCGGTGCGAGAGGTCGAGCGCCACCGGGCGCGCGCCCTGCGAGGCCAGCCAGCGCGAGCACTGCGCGGCGCCCGCGCCGATCTCCAGGACGTCCTTGCCCTTGAGGTCCTCGGGCGGACCCAGCAGCTCCGCCTCCACCTCGTCGAGCCCTTCGGGGCCCCACACGAAACGGTCGTCCCCGAGGAACGTGCCGTGCTCGATCTGGTACTCGTCCGCGTTCCGGTCCCACCAGCCGCGGTTGGCGCGACTGCTCTCGGTGACATCTGCGTCACGCCGCGTGGCTTCCGGCTCGGGCGGCTCGGTCGGCTCGGACTCTTGGATGATCGGCTCCATCGTCGTGATCTTCCGGTCCACAGAGCGCAGTGCGGCCCATGTGGCCTCATGTAACAAGTTTTGTGCCGGGTATGCGGTGGTCCGCCCCCGGGTGTGCGCCTTCGCGCATTGACCCTGTCCGGCAGCCCCCGTATGCTACAAGTTGCGCTGCGAGCCTGCGTTCCTCAGACATAGCAGGCTGCGCTCGCGTCTGTTGTATGTCCCCTCGGTTGTCGAGGCGCCATCCTGGATCTTCAGGTCGGCGCTTCCTAGGCTGTCCGGCTTCTGCAGAGCGAAACGGGCTCCGGCGTAAGCAGTACCTACGACTTCAATGTCCGTACCGGAGCCCTTTCCCACATGACGAGCAGCACCGAGACCACCGCCACCACTCCGCAGGTAGCGGTCAACGACATCGGTAACGAGGAAGCCTTCCTCGCCGCGATCGACGAGACGATCAAGTACTTCAACGACGGCGACATCGTCGACGGCGTCATCGTGAAGGTCGACCGGGACGAGGTCCTGCTCGACATCGGTTACAAGACCGAAGGCGTCATCCCCAGCCGCGAGCTCTCCATCAAGCACGACGTCGACCCGAACGAGGTCGTCGCCGTCGGTGACGAGATCGAGGCCCTGGTTCTCCAGAAGGAGGACAAGGAAGGCCGCCTCATCCTGTCCAAGAAGCGCGCTCAGTACGAGCGTGCCTGGGGCACGATCGAGAAGATCAAGGAAGAGGACGGCATCGTCACCGGTACCGTCATCGAGGTCGTCAAGGGTGGTCTCATCCTCGACATCGGCCTCCGTGGCTTCCTGCCGGCCTCCCTTGTTGAGATGCGCCGCGTCCGCGACCTCCAGCCTTACGTGGGCAAGGAGCTCGAGGCCAAGATCATCGAGCTGGACAAGAACCGCAACAACGTGGTCCTGTCCCGCCGCGCCTGGCTCGAGCAGACCCAGTCCGAGGTCCGCCAGACGTTCCTCACGACCCTGCAGAAGGGTCAGGTCCGCTCCGGCGTCGTCTCCTCGATCGTCAACTTCGGTGCCTTCGTGGACCTGGGTGGCGTCGACGGTCTCGTCCACGTCTCCGAGCTGTCCTGGAAGCACATCGACCACCCGTCCGAGGTTGTCGAGGTCGGCCAGGAAGTCACCGTCGAGGTCCTCGACGTCGACATGGACCGCGAGCGCGTCTCCCTGTCGCTGAAGGCCACGCAGGAAGACCCGTGGCAGCAGTTCGCCCGGACCCACCAGATCGGTCAGGTCGTCCCGGGTAAGGTCACGAAGCTCGTTCCGTTCGGTGCGTTCGTCCGCGTCGACGAGGGCATCGAGGGTCTGGTCCACATCTCCGAGCTGGCCGAGCGCCACGTGGAGATCCCGGAGCAGGTCGTCCAGGTCAACGACGAGATCTTCGTCAAGGTCATCGACATCGACCTCGAGCGTCGCCGGATCTCGCTGTCCCTGAAGCAGGCCAACGAGTCCTTCGGTGCCGACCCGTCGGCCGTCGAGTTCGACCCGACCCTGTACGGCATGGCCGCGTCCTACGACGACCAGGGCAACTACATCTACCCCGAGGGCTTCGACCCCGAGACCAACGACTGGCTCGAGGGCTTCGAGACCCAGCGCGAGGCTTGGGAGACCCAGTACGCCGAGGCGCAGCAGCGCTTCGAGCAGCACCAGGCCCAGGTCATCAAGTCCCGCGAGGCCGACGCCCAGGCGGCGGCCGAGGGCGGCGACGCGGCCGGTGCGGCTCCGGCCGCGGGCGGCCAGGGTGGCGGTTCGTACTCCTCCGCGGAGTCGGACGACAACTCCGGTGCGCTGGCCTCGGACGAGGCGCTTGCCGCGCTTCGCGAGAAGCTGGCCGGCGGCCAGAGCTGAACGCTCGCCGCTAGGCAGTAACTGACACTGTGGGCCCCACCTCTTCGGAGGTGGGGCCCACAGTGTTTTCGGCCTCTGCCGCCTCGTAGCCTTCGGCGCCTTGGCCCGGGCCGCCGTGGCTTGTCGCGCAGTTCCCCGCGCCCCTGTAGGCGGCCCTCTGCGGAAGGGGGAGCTACGGGGTCACCTCTATGTTCGTCAGGCCCTTGCCGCCCGTCACCGTGTTGCTCGCGTAGACCTTCGTCGCGCAACTGCCGCTGTTGTTCGTCACGTTGATCGCCAGTTGCTTGTCGCCCGATGCGCCCGTCAGGTCGGACTTGTTGGCGCGGAACACCGTGCCGCAGCCCCAGCCGGACTGCTGGGTGTGGGTCTCGTAGCCGTTGTTCGTGGTGTTCTTGCCGGTGTTGTTCTCGATGACGTAGTCGTTGCCCTTCACGTCGACCCAGGAGTCGTCGTAGTTGTTGCCGGTGAGGCCCTTGCCGTCGAAGGTGTTGCCGGAGACCTTGCCGCCGGTCGTGCCCTCCTTGAGGTCGACGGATTCGCCGCCCACGTCCGGGCCGATCGTGTTGCCGAGTATCTGGACGTTGTCGCTCTTGTCGGAGAGCGTGTTCGCGGAGCCCACGTAGACGCCTTCTCCCATGCCCCGGTCGTCGTTCCCGGTGTCGTAGATACGGGAGTTCTTGATGACGCCGTCGCTGCTCGACTTGCGGAAGTGGACGCCCTCCATGTCGAGGCCGTGGACCGTGACGGAGTCCACGACGACGCCCCGCGCCGAGTCGATCATGATGCCCTTCTGGCCGCCCGTGACGGTGATGCCCTTGACCGTCCAGTACGAGGCGCCGTCGAGGTGCAGGCCGTAGCCGCTGCCCGCCGTGAGGACCGCCTCGGCGGAGCCGGTCAGGGTGATGCGGGAGTCCTGGCTCGCGGCCTTCGTGGCCTTGAAGTTGCCGGAGTAGGTGCCGTCCGCGAGGTGGATCGTGTCGCCCGAAGTGGCGCTCGCCAGGGCCGACTTGAGCTCCGCGGAGGTGGATACCTCGATCGTGCCCGCCGCGCCGGCTGACTCCGGGGCGGGGGTCGCCATGGCCGCCGCCGTGAGGGTCCCGGAGCCGGCTGCCGCCGTGAACACGGCCGTGAGCAGGGTGTTTCGAATGCGTCGCGTGCGCATGTGGGGGTGGCCTTCCCGTCTGTTCGCTCGGTTCTGCCCGAGCGAGGGTTCAGTGACATGAACTGCGGGCGGGAACATGAACGTAGGGGCACGGCATGGCCGCGTCAAGACGGGGTGGGGGTCAGGTAAGTGGACGCTGTGAAGGGGGCGCGTCGGGGAATGGGCGCGCCCCGCCCCGCGTTCTTCTCTACGAACACGAGGAGGAGCGGTCACAGTGCATGATCCGCAGGGTTTGTACGCATGGGAGCCGAAGGGTCTCGCCGTCGTCGACATGGCACTCGCCCAGGAGTCGGCCGGACTTGTCATGCTCTACCACTTCGACGGGTACATCGACGCCGGTGAGACCGGCGACCAGATCGTCGAGAGACTGACGGACAGCCTCCCGGGCCAGGTCGTGGCCCGCTTCGATCACGACCGTCTCGTCGACTACCGCGCCCGCCGCCCGCTGCTCACCTTCAAGCGGGACCGCTGGACGGACTATGAGGTGCCCACGCTCGACGTGCGGCTGCTTCAGGACGCCACGGGCGCACCCTTCCTGCTGCTGTCCGGACCCGAGCCGGACATCGAGTGGGAGCGCTTCGCCGCGGCCGTCCAGCAGATCGTGGAGCGCCTCGGCGTGCGGCTCTCGGTGAACTTCCACGGCATCCCGATGGGCGTCCCGCACACCCGGCCCGTGGGCCTCACCCCGCACGGCAACCGCACCGACCTGGTGCCCGGCCACCGCAGCCCCTTCGATGAGGCGCAGGTGCCCGGCAGCGCGGCGTCCCTCGTCGAGTACCGCCTCCTGGAGGCGGGCCACGACGTCCTCGGCGTCGCCGCGCACGTCCCGCACTACATCGCGCGCTCCGCCTACCCGGACGCCGCGCTGACCGTCCTGGAGGCCATCACGGCCGCCACCGGCCTGGTGCTGCCCACCGCCGCGCACTCGCTGCGCACCGAGGCGCACCGCACGCAGACGGAGATCGACCGGCAGATCCAGGAGGGCGACGAGGAACTGGTCGCGCTCGTGCAGGGACTTGAGCACCAGTACGACGCGGCGGCGGGCGCCCAGGAGCGCGGCAACATGCTCGCCGAGCCCCTGGACATCCCGTCGGCGGACGAGATCGGCCAGGAATTCGAGAGGTTCCTCGCGGAACGCGAGGGCGACGCCTAACAGCAGGGCCTAAGCTGCCGCTCATGCTGAAAGTGGGTTTGACCGGCGGAATCGGCGCGGGCAAGAGCGAGGTGTCGCGGCTCCTGGTGGAGCGCGGCGCGGTCCTGATCGACGCGGACAGGATCGCCCGTGAGGTGGTGGAGCCCAAAACTCCCGGGCTCGCCGCCGTCGTTGAGGCTTTCGGCCCGGACGTGCTCGCCGCGGACGGCTCCCTGGACCGCCCCAAGCTGGGGTCGGTCGTCTTCGCCGACGCGGAGCGGCTCGCCGCCCTGAACGCGATCGTGCACCCCCTGGTCGGGGCCCGCTCGGCGGAGCTGGAGCGGGCCGCGGCCCCCGACGCCGTCGTCGTGCACGACGTGCCGCTGCTCGCGGAGAACGGCCTGGCGCCGCTCTACGACCTCGTGGTCGTCGTCGACGCCCGCCCCGAGACCCAGCTGGACCGCCTCGTGCGGCAGCGCGGGATGACCGAGGAGGACGCCCGCGCGCGGATGGCCGCCCAGGCCACCCGCGAGAAGCGCCTGGAGATCGCCGACGTCGTCATCGACAACGACGGCCCTCTGGAGGGGCTCGGCGAGCGCGTCGACGCCGTGTGGGCGGAGCTCGTGCGCCGGGCGCGGGCCGCGTAGGACGGGGCGGGGAGGCGGGGGAGTGGGCGTACTGGCACTGATCACCGCCCTGGGCGGGCTCGTCGCGCTGCTCGCGGGGGCCTACGGGCTGCGGCGCACCCGGGCCATCACGGAGTCGGGCGTCGTCGCGGAGGCGCTGGTCAAGGAGGTGCAGCCGGGGGCGGACCGGCCGCTGCTGCAGTTCGAGACGGAGGACGGCCGGGTCGTGGAGGTCGTCTCCCCGGTGCCGCCGACCCGGAAGTGGCCCCTCCAGGCGGGCGATCACGTACGTCTCGCGTACGACGGGCAGGACCCGACCGAGACGGTGCTGCTCGGCCGGGAGCGCAGGGCGGCCGACCGGGCCTTCGTGGTCGCGGGCGCCGCGCTCATCGTCCTGGGCGCCGTGCTCGCCGCCGTGGCCGGCTGAGCCGGAGCGCCACGGAATACACCGGCGTACGCAGTGCGTTGAGCGTGACGAGAGCGCAGTGAGGGAAGGAGTACCGGCGTGCCCGACATCACCCCGGAGACGCACGTCATCGACTACCGCGCGGCGGAGCAGCTGCTGGCCGCCCGTGACCCCCGCGGCGCCGTGAAGCTGCTCGACACGGTCATCGCGGCGTACCCGGAGCACACCGCGGCGCGGCTGCTGCGCGCCCGTGCCTTCTTCGCCGCCGCCCAACTGCGCGCCGCCGAGCTGGAGTTCACCATCGTCCTGGAGCGCGAGCCGGACAACGCGTTCGCGCACTTCGCCCTGGCCCGCACCTATGAGCGCGCCTCGAAGCCCGAGCAGGCCCGCCGCCACTTCCGGCTCGCGGCCGCGCTCGACCCGCAGCCGGAGTACCTGGCGGCGGCCCGCTTCGAGGAGTAGCCGGACACGACGGCCTAGGACCTGTCCGGCGGATCTTGCCGCGGTCGCGGGCTGTTCCACGCCGATCTGCGGCGTTGTCGTCGGTTGCCAACGCTCCGCGTTGTCGCCCTCCTCCGCCTTGCATCTCGACGCACCACAGCCCGCTCACCGGCGACGGACGGCACAGCTCGGAATCATGCGGCCTGATCCGCCGGACAGGCCCTAGCCCCGGTCCTCATGAAGGTGGTGGACGATCACCGCGAGGTCGGCGGTGACGACAAGGAGCAGCGCCCCGAAGGCGGCCGCCCAGCCGGGGCGGCCCGCCAGGGCGAAGAGCACGGTGCCCCCGGCCGCCCAGAGCAGGCCCCATACGCTGAACCAGAAGCGCATGCGCAGCGGACTGCGTGCGGTCACCGGTTCACTGCCTGTGCGTGCGTGAGGTGACATGAGAGTTCACTTCCTCCCTCTCAGGATAGGACGGGTGGCGCATGGCGGAGCAGGGCCTGCTGGACGTGCTGAAGGCGGACGAGGCGCTCGCGGCGTGGCTGCGGGGGCTGCCGGACGACCCGGACCTGCCCGAGGACGTGGCGCTGCCGGACGGCGCCGACCTGGCCGACGTACTCCTGGAGCTCGCCGTGCCGCACGAGGACATCGCCGAACTCCTCGCGCTGCGCCGCCGGTTCGCGGACGACCCGGGGGCGTGGTGGCTGCTGCGGCGGTGCGTGGGCGCGGTGGTGCGCGGGATGGGGGAGGAGGCGGTGCCGCCGCGCTTCCTGCCGCAACTCCCGGCGGAACTCGGCGCGTTCGGGCGGTGCTTCGCCGCGTACGTCCTGGTGGCCGCGTTGCCGTACACGCGCGCGTACCACCGGGGCATCGGGGTTCCGGACGAGGTCGCGCGGAGCACGTTCGCGGACATCGGGCGGAACCTGGCGCTGCACCGCAGACGGTATGGATCCGTAGGGGTGCTGGTGCCGTCGTGGCTGGTGCTGCATCTGCGCGGGCTGCTGTACCAGCTGGGGCGGCTGCAGTTCCAGCACGCCACGCTCGGCGCGCGTACCGGCGCGGCGCTGGCGGAGGCCGGGGTGGCGTCGGAAGGGGATCTCTGTCTGAACCTGCACATACCCGACTTCCTGGGGCCGCTGACCCCAGAGGCGTGCGACCAATCGCTGTCCCGCGCGCGGGAGTTCTTCGCCCGGCACCACCCGGAGCGGCACTATGCGGTGGCCACGTGCCACTCCTGGCTGCTCGACCCGCAGTTGCGCGACCATCTGCCGCCGGAGTCCAACATCGTCCGCTTCCAGGACCGTTTTCGGACAGTGCGGCGGGAGACGGAGCCCGACGACCAGGGGCCGGTGGCCTTCGTCTTCGGCGATCCCGAGCTGCCCGTCACGGAACTGCCGCGCCGTACCCGGCTGGAGCGGGCGGTCGGGGACCATCTGCGGGCGGGCGGCCACTGGTACGGCGGGCATGGCTGGTTCCCGCTGTAGCGGGCGGGAGCGGGGCCGGGGGCGGGAACTGGGCCTGTGGCACGCCTCGTTGGCGGGTCATGAGCACTGAGATGCGTACGGGACATGAGGGTACGGGCCCCGGGGCGATCACTCCGGACGGCTGCGCGGTGGATCTCTACGAGCGCCTGACCGTGGGCGACGAACCGGATGTGATCGAGGCCGCGGTGCCCGCCGGGGCGCACATCCTCGAACTGGGCAGTGGCGCGGGCCGCGTGACGCGCCCGCTCCTGGAGCGCGGCTTCCGCGTGACCGCGGTGGACGAGTCCGCGGAGATGCTGGAGAAGGTCGAGGCGCTGGACGGCGTGCAGGTGGAGCGCACGGTCTGCTCCCCGATCGAGTCGCTCGACCTCGGCGAGACCTTCGACGTCGTGATGCTCGGGTCGTTCCTCGTGCACACGGCCGAGGTCGAGGTGCGGCGCGGCCTGCTGGACGCGTGCCGGCGCCATGTGGCCGACGGCGGCGTGGTGTTGATCCAGCGCGAGGGCGCGGACTACCACACGAACCTGCCGCGTGAGCGCGTCGACCGCGGCGGGTACACGGTGCGCATCGTCTCCGCGGACCCGGTCGGGGACGGGGTGAACTCGGTCCGCGCGGAGTACATCTTCCCGGACGCCGTCTGGACCCAGACGTTCCTGGCCAGGCCGCTCACGAAGGAGCAGTTCGAGACGGCCCTGGCCGAGTCGGGCCTGAAGGTCGACACCTACCTGACGGAGGACGGGATCTGGGTCCGGGCGGTCGCGGCCGACTGACCCGGGGGGGCGGGTGCGATGAGTTCGGTCCGCGCGCCGTACGCGATCGGCGTGCCCGCGCGGCTCGTCGCGGCCCGTCGTTGATCACATGCCGGGGCCCGGCCGGGCGCCCGGACCGGGGCCCGTACCGGCACCCCGCAGCCGCTCCATCTCCCGCCGGTCCCGCTTCGTCGGGCGGCCCGCGCCCCGGTCCCGCACCCCGGCCGGGGCCACCGCCGCACGCGGCGGGGGCGGCGGGCTGTTGTCGACGTAGCACTCCACGGCCACCGGCGCCCCGACCCGCTTGCGGATCACGCGCTTCACGACGACGACCCGCTCCCGGCCGCCCGCCTGCCGCAGCCGCACCTCGTCGCCCACGTGCACGCCGTAGGCGGGCTTCACCCGCTCCCCGTTGACCCGCACATGGCCGCCCTTGCACGCGGCGGCGCCCATCGAGCGCGTCTTGACGAGGCGTACGGACCAGATCCAGCTGTCCACGCGCACGCTGCCGCCGCTCGAGTCCGTGTTCGCGCCGCCCGAAGTCTCCGAAGCCATGCCCCCGACCATACTCAGCCGGGCGCTCCGGGGCCCCGGCGAGCCGTCCGGATCCCTCCACCCCCGCACTCGATAATTCGGGCTAATCACCGCAAAAGGCAAACGCCATGCCACCGCCCGAACTCGAACGCAGGGGTGCTGCCCATGAAGCCGGAAGAGCTGAAGCCCGAAGAGCTCGAAGTCACCGTCGACGGACTGATGGACGGGTTGCGTGCCGACCTGGAACGCCTCGCCGCGATCCCCTCGATCGCCTTCCCCGGCTTCCCGCCCGAGCCCGTGCACGAGGCCCACGACCTGCTCGTCGGCCTCCTCCGGGACGTCGGCGTCGAGCGCGTCGACCGGATCGACCTGCCCGACACCGCGCCCGTGATCTTCGGCGAGATCCCGCCGCCGAGCCCGGACGCCCCGACCGTCCTGCTCTACTCGCACTACGACGTCCAGCCGCCCGGCGACGAGGCCCTCTGGCAGTCGCCGCCCTTCGAACCGACGCCGATCGAGGGCGGACTGCGCGCGCGGGGCATCGCGGACGACAAGTCCAACGTCATCGCGCACCTCGGAATGCTGCGGGCCTTCCAGGGCCGCCCGCCCGTCGGCATCAAGATCGTCTTCGAGGGGCAGGAGGAGTACGGCAGCCCCTTCGACGACTACCCGCCCACCGACGCCGCCCGGTTCGCCTGTGACGCCATGGTCATCGCCGACCTCGGCAACCTCCGCCCCGGCACCCCCACCCTCACCACCGGACTCCGCGGCGCCTGCGAGGTCGTCGTCGAGGCCCGCACCCTCGAAGAGCCGCGCCACAGCGGCGAGTTCGGCGGCGCCGCCCCCGACGCCCTGCTCGCCCTCCTGAAGGCCCTCGCCACCCTCCACGACGTGCACGGCGACGTCGCCGTGGAGGGGCTGCGGCGCGAGGACTGGACCGGCACCACCTACACCGAGGACGAGTTCCGCTCGCTCGCCGGGGTGCGCGACGGGGTGCCGCTCATCGGCAGCGGCAGCCTCGGGGAGCGGCTGTGGAGCGGGCCCGCGATCACCGTCATCGGCCTGGACGCGCCGAGCGTCGAGGGCGCGGCGTCGGCGGTGGTGCCGTCTGCGCGGGCCAAGCTGAACCTGCGCTTCCACCCCCAGCAGGACCCCAAGGAGGCGCAGCGCAGGCTCGTCGAGCACCTGCGCTCCCTCAAGCCCTTCGGGGTCCCGCTCACCGTCACCCCCGGCGACACCGGACCCGGCTACGAGGCGGTCACCGGCGGCCCCGCCTACCGCGCCGCGCTCGCCGCCCTCAAGGAAGCCTGGGGCAAGGACGCCGCGTACGTGGCGACCGGCGGCTCCATCCCACTGGTCAACGGGCTCGCGAAGGCCGCGCCCGGCGCCGAGGTGCTGCTCTTCGGCGCCCAGGACAGCATGTGCAACCTGCACGCCCCGAACGAGCGCGTCCTCTTCTCGGAGCTGCGCAACACGGTCGTCGCGATGTGCGCCTTCGTGCGGGAGTACGCCGCCGGGTTCGAGGCGGGAGGCCGCTCGTGAGCACCGACACCGAGACCCCCGCCCCCGAAAAGCCGTCAGGGAAGCGGAAGTTCACCTTTCCCAGCGCCCTGACCGTGCTGGCCGTCGTCACCGTCGCGGTCTGGCTGCTCGCCTTCCTCATCCCCTCCGGGCAGTACGACCGCAACGAATCCGGCGCCCCCGTCGAGGGCACCTACCACCGGGTCAGCAACGACCAGTCGTTCGTCGACCGCCTCAACGACCTCTTCCTCGCACCGGTCAACGGCCTCTACGGCATCCAGGACGAGAAGACCTCCCTGGTCGCGCCGGACAACTCCGGCTCCCTGTACGGCAGTGCGGGCGTCTTCCTGTTCGTGCTCGCCATCGGGTCGTTCATCACCGTCGTCTTCGCGACCGGCGCGCTCGACCGGGGCATCGAGCGCCTCGCGCACCGGCTGCGCGAGCGCGGCGCGCTGCTCATCGCGGGCATCATGGTGGTCTTCTCCGTCCTCGGCACGGTGGAGGGCTTCGCGGAGGAGACGCTCGGCTTCTACGGCCTGATCGTGCCGCTGATGCTGGCGCTCGGCTACGACCGGATGACCGCGGTGGGCGCGATCATCCTCGGCGCGGGCATCGGGGTGCTGTGCTCCACGGTCAACCCCTTCGCGACCGGCGTCGCCTCCTCGGCCGCCGGGATCTCCCTGGGTGACGGCATCGCGCTGCGCTTCGTCATGTGGGTCGTGCTGACGGGGGTCACGGTCGCGTACGTCATCCGGTACGCGAAGCGCGTACAGAAGGATCCGGAGCGCTCCCTCTCCGGCTTCCTGCCCGGCGACCGGGAGCAGGCCGCCGCCGAGACCGGCGAGGCGCCGCAGCTGACCAGCACCCACAAGTCGGTGCTCGTCGTCATGGGGCTCGTCTTCGCCTTCATGATCTTCTCGGTGGTGCCCTGGTCCAGCGCGCTCACCGGCAACGCCGACGCCAAGCCCTACAGCTTCGAACTGGACTGGTCCTTCCCGCAGTTGGCGGCGCTCTTCCTGTGCGCGGCCGTCCTGGTGGGCGTGGTGGCGCGGCTCGGCGAGCAGAAGCTCAGCTCGACGATCATCCAGGGCGCCGCCGACTTCGTGTCCCCGGCGCTCGTCATCCTGCTGGCGCGCGGCGTCACGGTCATCATGAACAACTCGAAGATCACGGACACGGTCCTCGACGCCATCGAGGGCGTCGTGAAGGGCACCTCGTCGGGCCTCTTCGCGATCATCGTCTTCCTCGTGAACCTGCCGCTGGCCTTCCTGATCCCCTCCACCTCCGGCCACGCCACCCTCGCCATGCCGATCCTCGCGCCCCTCGCGGACTTCGCCGACGTCTCGCGCGCGGTCGTCGTCACCGCGTGGGCGGCGGCGAGCGGCTGGATGAACCTGTGGGTGCCGACCACCGCGGTCACCATCGGTGGCGTCGCCCTGGCGAAGGTCGGCTACAACAAGTACCTGCGGTTCGTCTGGCCGCTGCTCGCGATCCTGCTCGTGCTGATCTGCGTGTTCGTGGGCCTCGGCGCAGCCATGACCTGAGCCGGGGCGGGCGGCCGGGAGCGGGGGTTAGGGTGCGCCGATGGGCCTCTATCCGGACATCGAACCCTTCGACCACGGCATGCTCGACGTCGGCGACGGCAACCGCGTGTACTGGGAGGTCTGCGGCAACCCGGTGGGCAGGCCCGCCGTCGTCCTGCACGGCGGGCCCGGCTCCGGCTGCACGCCGCACTTCCGCCGCTACTTCGACCCGGACGCGTACCGCATCGTCCTCCTCGACCAGCGCGGCTGCGGCCGCTCCACGCCGCACGCGAGCGACCCCGCGACCGACATGAGCCTCAACACGACCCGGCACCTGCTGGCCGATCTGGAGCTGCTGCGGCGGCACTTGGGCATCGAGCGGTGGCTGGTGTGGGGCGCCTCGTGGGGGTCCGTGCTCGGCCTGCGGTACGCGCAGACGTTCCCCGAGCGCGTCAGTGAACTCGTCCTCACCGGCCTCGCGACCGGGAGCCGGGCGGAGGTCGACCTCATGACGCGGGGGCTCGGCCGGATCTTCCCCGAGGCGTGGGCGGACTTCCGGGACGCGGTGCCTGAGGACGCGCGGGACGGCGACCTGGCGGCGGCCTACGGCGCGCTCATGGAGTCGCCGGACGCGGCGGTACGGGCCGCTGCCGCGCGGGCCTGGACGGACTGGGAGACCGCCTTCGCCTCCGCCCCGCCGCGGTCCGTGCCCCGCTACGAGGACCCCGTCTTCCGCGAGGCGTTCGTCCGCATCGTCACCCACTACTGGGCCCACGACCACTGGCTCGGCGGCGACGAGGTGATCCTGCGCGACGCGGGCTCCCTCGCGGGCATCCCCGGCACGCTGGTGCAGGGCGCCCTGGACTTCGGGAACCTGCTGGGCATTCCGTGGCGGCTCGCGGGGGCGTGGCCGGGGAGTGAGCTGGTGCTGGTGTCCGATGTGGGGCACAACGCGGGGGCGGCGGGGATCGCGGCGGAGCTGGTCCGGGCCACGGACCGCTACCGCGGCTGAGCTGGTCCTTGGTCATCTTCGAGTCGGGGGTGCCCTCTCCCGGGGCGGGCTTTGATCGCCCTTCGGGCTCGTCCTCGATCGCCGGACAGGCTCGATCTCCCCCCGCCGTCGGGGTGATCTTCAGGCGCCCGACAGCCGCTGTGACCCGCTGCCGAGGCGCCCCGAGCCCACACTCCCGGAAACACCCCGAGTCCCCGGGAGTCACAGGTGCCCCACCTCCTCGCCCGTCCCCGCCTCCTCCGCCTCGCGGTCACCGCCCTCGCCCTCGTCACCACCTGCGCCCCCGCCGCCGGCGCCGAAGCCGGCGGCGCCCCCGTCGCGTTCTGGGTGAACCCGCACACCGCCGCCTCCCACCAGGCCGCCGTCTGGCGCGCCCAGAAGCGGGGCGCCGACGCCCGTCTCGTCGAGCGCATCGCGCGCCGCCCGCAGGCCGAGTGGCTGAACAAGAACCGGCCGGGCGCCGTCGTCCGCCGCTACGTCGAGGCCGCCGCCACGGCGCACCGCACCGCCGTCCTCGTCACCTACTTCATCCCGCACCGCGACTGCGGCGACTACTCGGCGGGCGGCGCCCACAGCGCCGCCGCCTACCGCCGGTGGATCGACGGGTTCGCCTCCGGGCTCGGCACCCGGGGCGCGTACGTCGTCGTGGAGCCGGACGCCGTCGCGCAGACCGAGGCCGGGTGCACCCGGGCGGACCCGCGCGAGCGGTTCGGGCTGCTCGCCTACGCCGTACGGCGCATCAAGCGGCACCCGCACACCAAGGTCTACCTCGACGCGGGCAACGCCAGCTGGATCCCCGACGAGCGGCGCCTGGTCGGCCCGCTGCGCGCCGCGGGCATCGCGCAGGCCGACGGCTTCGCCCTGAACGTCTCCAACTACCAGACGACCCGGGCCACTTCGGCGTACGCGCGGCGCCTCGCCAAGGCGCTGGGCGGCGGCAAGCACTATGTGATCGACACCAGCCGCAACGGCAACGGCCCCTACGCGGGCCCCCAGTCCTGGTGCAACCCGCCGGGCCGTGCCCTCGGCGCCCCGCCCACCACCCGCACCGGCGACCGGGCCGCCGACGCCTACCTGTGGATCAAGCGGCCCGGCGAGTCCGACGGGACCTGCCGGGGCGGGCCGCCCGCCGGGCGCTGGTGGCCGCAGTACGCGCTGGGGCTCGCGAGCCGGGCCCGGGGCTGAGCGGGCCGAGCCCCCGCTCAGCGCCTGCCCCGCCTCAGGGCTGCCAGGTGTAGTGCACGTCCGGCTCGCCCTCCTCGTTGTCCCCGTCCGTCCACCGGTCCGCGACGAAGCCATGGCGCTCGTAGAAGCGGTGGGCGGGCCCGTTGACCTGGAAGGTCCACAGGTCGAGCCCGGCCGGGCTGAGCTCCTTGGCGAGCGCCACGAAGCGGTCGCCGATGCCGTGGCCGCGCCAACTCGGCGCCAGATACAGCTGGTTGAGCAGCGTGCCGTCGAGCACCATCAGGCCGACGACGGCGCCCGCCTCCTCCGCGACCCAGGTGCTGCCCCTCGGCACCACGACGTCACGGATGTAGGCGCGCACCTCGTCGTCGGTATGGGCGCGGCGCACGGACGGCAGGGCGGCGTCGAACGACGCCAGATAGACGTCGGCGACGGCGGGGGCGTCCGTGACCGTGGCAGCGCGCAGCGTCGTCATCGCGCCGCCGCCTCCGGTACGACGGCGGTCGCCGTGATCTCGACGAGCTGACCGGGGTAGCCGAGGACGGTGACGCCCAGGAGTGTCGAGGTGTGCGGGACCTCGGTGAGCAGGCCGGAGGCGCGGACGACCTCCCAGACCTCGCTGAGCACGCCCGGTTCGTCCCCCACCACGTACACCGTGGAGGCCACCACCTGGGACGGGTCGCTGCCGATCGCGCGCAGCGCCTCGTCCAGATTGGCGATCACCTGGCGGGTCTGGGCCGCCGGATCGCCCGCACCGATCAGGTTGCCGTCCGCGTCCAGCGGTACGGAACCGGCCATGAACGCGAGGCGGGTGCCCGCCTCGACGACGGCGGCGTGGGCGTATCCGGGAGGCGGGAAGAGGGACGGGACGACGGTGCGCGGGGCCGGGGAGGCAGACATGACCCCATCCTGGACATGCCGGGCCCGCCGCCGCACCTCATTTTCCGCAGTGGCCTGTGCGGCGGCTTCCGCAGCGGCCTTCCCGGCTTCTTCCTCAGCGCACCGCCGCCGGTGAACTCCCGTCCGGCACCCGCAGCTCGGGCGTGCCCGAACCGTCCGCCGGTACCGTCCAGATGTCGCTCTTGCGGCCGGAGCGCCCCGGCAGGGCGTAGGCGAGGGTGTCGTCGTCGAGCCAGGCGGCCTGGTCGTCGACGCTGTGCCGTTCGGCGACGGGGTGTTCGCGCAGGGTGCGCAGGTCGAGGACGTGGAGCCGCCAGGGGTCCGAAGTCCCCTTCCGCACCCGCTTCTTGAAGGCGATGCGGGTGTTGTCGGGGGAGAGGGACGGGCACTCGACGTTCGTGCGCAGGTCGTGTGCGGCCCACTTCTTCATGTCGCCCTGGACGAGGTGGGTCTTTCCCTTCGTGGAGACGGTCGCATAGAAGGTGTTGTCGTCCTTGGCGAACGTCACGCCCCAGTAGTTGACGTCGGGGGCGTGGTAGCGGTGCCCGCCGAGGGTGAGGGGGATCTCCTCCATGTTCTTGATGAGGTATCCGGTGCGGGTGTCCAGGATCGACGTACGCGTGGAGAAGGACGAGCCCGCGTACGAGTCGCCGGTCGCGAACATCGTCCACGACAGCATCCGCCCCGATGCCGAGACCCGGGCCCGGTTGGGGATGCCGGTGAGCGCGATGCGCCGCTTCTCGCGCAGCCGGGAGTCGAGCACGACCGCGTACGAGCGGGGCGGGATGCCGGGGCGGCGCTGGAGGCACAGGGCGGTGCGGGCGGCGGCGTAGAAGCGCTCGCAGGACGGGCCGTCGGTGGTGCGGCGTGTGCTGCGCTCCGAGAGGGGCAGCCGGGCGACGCGGCCCGGCCCGGCACCCGTACTGCGGAAGTAGAGATGGCTGTCGTCGAGGGCGAACTCCGAGGCGGTGGTGGCCGGTTCGGCCTGCTGGGCGGCGCGCACCGTGTAGGCGACGGCGACGCCCAGGAGGACGGCGGCGGCCGCGGCGACGGCGATGATCCGGGAGCGGAGGGTCATGCCTGCCCTTCTTTCGGTTCCGTCGATCCCGTCTTTTCCGTCGATCCCGTCTTTTCCGTCGGTTCCGTCTTTTCCGTCGGTTCCGTGCGGGGCAGCAGGAGCGCGGCCCCGGACAGGGCCACGGCGAGCGCGAGGGCCGCGCAGGCCATGGCCGCGCTCACGCCCCACAGCGTCCACGCCGCGCCGAACCCGGCGGCGGCGAGCAGGCGGCTGAGGGCCTGGCCGGTCTGCAGGACGGCCATGCCGCCCGCCCGCCGCCCCTCGGGCAGGACGGGCGCGGCGAGGGCCATCAGGACGCCGTCGGTGGCCGCGTAGAAGACGCCGAGCAGCAACAGCACGCCGATGAGGAGGAGTTGACCGCCTGCGGGGGTGAGCAGCAGCGTGTACCCGCCGAGCAGCGCCGCGTGCCCGGCGAGGAACGGCAGGCGCCGGCCGGTGCGGTCGGCGAGGCGGCCCACGGGCACGGCGAGCAGCAGATAGACCGCGGCCGTGCCGAGCGGAAGGAGCGGGAACCAGCTCTCCGCGAAGTCCAGGCGCCGCTGCAGCAGCAGATACAGGAAGGCGTCGCCGATGGTGGCGGCGCCGAGCAGTGCGGCGGCCGCGAAGACCCGCCGGAACGCGGGCACGCGCAGCAGCTCAAGTGCCTTGCCCCGGCGGGCTGCCGGCGTGCTCGGCGGGGGCAGCCGGTCGCGGCCCGGCACGAAGGCGACGAGCATCAGCACGCCGATCAGGCCCACGCAGAAGCTGACGACGAAGACGGCGTCGTACGCGTCGGCGGTGGCCCACAGGAGCGCGAACGCGGCGAGCGGGCCGAGCAGCGCGCCCGTCGTGTCCATCGCCCGGTGCACGCCGAAGGCGCGGCCCAGTCCGTCGGGCGGGCTGCTCAGCGAGATCAGCGCGTCGCGCGGCGCCGTGCGCACGCCCTTGCCGATCCGGTCCGCCGCGATGGCCGCGCCGATCCCGGCCGTCGCACCGCCCGCGAGGAGCAGCCCGAGCCGGGACAGGGCGGAGAGCAGATAGCCGGAGCCCGCGACGAGCTTGTGCCGCCCGCCGCGGTCGGCGGCGTATCCGCCGAGGAGCCGCACGACCGCGGTGGCGCCGTTGTAGAGCCCGTCGAGGAAGCCGAACTGCAAGGGGGAGAGGCCGAGTCCGACGACGAAGTACAGCGGCAGGACCGCCGAGACCATCTCCGAGGAGATGTCGGTGACGAGGCTGACGGCGCCGAGGGCGAGGACGGGCCCGGCGACGCGGACCCGCCCCTTCCGCCCGGCCTCGTCCTGCTGCGCCTCCGTGGCCTCTTTGGCCCCCTTGGCCCGCTTCGCCTGTGTGGCCTGGGCGACGGCGTCGGTGGTGGACAGGTACATGTCCCGGTCCGATCAGTGGCAGGCGTACGACGGGCTGGTGTCCTTCGTCTTCCCGTCGGTGCCGACCAGCTCCCAGGAGAACCCGGTGTCCGTGAAGTTGAGCTTCACCACTCCGAAGGTCTTCGTGAGCCGCTTCTCGCTGTTGGGCTGCACCTCTTCGATCTTGTACGGGTTGGCGCCGCCCATGCCGCCGAGGAGCTCGACGAGGCCGTTCTTGTCGGCCTTGCCGTCGGGGTTCTGCGGGGCGAAGCGCTCGTAGTGGTGGTCGTGGCCGTTGAGGACGAGCTCGGCCTTGTTGTCGTAGAGGAGTTTCCAGACGGGGCGGCTGACCGGGTCGTTGCCGTGCTCTCCGGAGGAGAAGAGCGGGTGGTGCCAGTAGGCGGCCACGCACTTGCCGGAGTTGGCGGCGAGGTCCTTCTTGAGCCAGTCGATCTGCGCGGAGTCGTCGAAGCTGTTGGAGTTCAGGGCGATGAAGTGCCAGTTGCCCTGGTCGTAGCTGTAGTAGGGCTTGCCCTGGGGGTAGGCGACGTCTCCGAAGTAGGACTTGTAGCCCTCGAGTTCGCCGTCCGGGTCGTACGTCTCGTGGTTGCCCGGGATGGGGTGCGTCTTGTCCTTGAAGGCGCCCCAGGTGGTGTCGTAGTACTCCTCGAAGTCCTTCAGGCGGGCGTCGTCGTACTGGTTGTCGCCCATGGTCATCACGAAGGACGGGTTGATCTTCTTGACGAGGGCCGCGGTCTGGGGGTGCTTGCAGCCGCTGTCGTCGGCGGTGCACTGCTCGGCGATGTCGCCGGCGGCGACGGCGGTGAAACCGGCGGCCCGCTGCGCCTGCGCGCCCTTCGTGGGCGCGGCGTCGGCCTTCTCCGCCGGGGACCAGAGGAGGGCGCCGCCGACGAGGGCGAGGGCGGCACCCGCAGCCACGGGGATGCCGATGCGGGGGTTCTTCACGGGGTTCTTGGAGCGGTGACGCGTGGGGGACATGTCGTCTCCTGGGGTCGGCGTGGGGGTGCCGTTCTCGGGAGGCATCCTGTCGATGCGGCATGTGCGCGTCAATAAGTGCGGGCGAGAATTGTTAGGAAAGTTTCCTACTGGAGGCTGACGGCGGCGCCGGGGAGCTGGCGGGGCGGCGTTGTCAGTGTGCTGACCTAGGGTTGCCCGAGAGTTACTTGTGCCGGTCAGGGAGGTGAGGGATGTGCGGTCGTTGAGTTCGTGCGCCGCCGTCTTCCTTCCGGCCGAGGTGCCGCGGGAGGGGCGGCTGGCGTTCTGGCGGCCGGACGGTGAGCCGCTGGGTGAGGTGCTCGGTGAGGTGCTTTCGGCGGGCGGGTCCGAGGGAGCGTACGAGGGAGCGCACGAGGGGGAGCTCACCGTCGTCAGGCCGCACGGCAAGGGCGTGCGCAGGCGCACCGTGCCCGCCCTGTTCCTGCCCGTCGCCGACGCCCTGCCGCTGCTCCTCGGCGCCGCCCGCCCGCACCCCGGCACCGCCTGCTGGGCCGCGGTCGCCCGGCACGCCCTGCACCTCGCGGCGCGCGGCAAGCTCCTGCCCGGGCTCACCGCCGGGGACGTGGACGCGTGGCGGGCCGGACCGCTGGACGCGGCGGACGCCGCGCACCTGCGCGCCATCGCCGCGGCGCTGCCCGCCGCGTCGCACGCGGTGCCGCTGCCCGGCAGCAGGCCGCTGCTCCTGCCCGAACCGACCGCGCTGGTCCGGGCGTTCGTCGACGCGGTGGCCGACTGCCTGCCCCGCACCCCGGCCGCCGAACACGCCGCGGGCGCCCTCACCTCCCGCACCGGAGCGGGCGTCCCCTTCGCGGCCCGGGCGCCCCAGCGGCTGCCCGGCGCGCGGGACTGGGCCGCCGAGGTCGCGGCGGGGGCGGACGCGGGCGTGCGGATCTCGCTGCGCCTTGACCTGAAGGCGTCGGAGGTGTTCGACGCCGAGGGGGACGACCGGGAGGAGAGGGACGGCGGGGAGGAGCGGCGGAGCGGTGCCGAGGGGCGAAGCGTCGCCGCCGCCGTGCTCCAGGTGCACAGCCTCGCCGACCCGACGCTGGTCGTGGACGCCGCCGCGCTCTGGGCGGGCGCCGACCACTTCGGGCCCCGGGCCCGCGTCGACACGCTGCTCGCCGTGCGCCGCGCCGCCCGCGTCTGGCCGCCGCTCGGCCGGATCCTGGAGCGGCCCCGGCCCGACGTACTGCCGCTGGGCGAGCAGGAGTTGTACGAGCTGCTGGGCGCCGCCGCGAGCAGGCTCGCCGCCGCCGGGGTCACCGTCCACTGGCCGCGCGACCTCACGCGCGGGCTCACCGCGACCGCCGTGGTGCGGGCGGCGCCCGGCACCTCCGCGGACAACTTCGACTTCTTCAAGACGGAGGAACTGCTCCAGTTCCGCTGGGAGGTGGCGATCGGGGCGGACGCCGAGCCGCTGACCGAGGCGGAGCTCGACCTCCTCGCGGAGGCGCACCGCCCCGTCGTCCGGCTCCGCGACCAGTGGGTCCTGGTCGACCCCGACCTCGTCCGCAAGGCGCGCAAGCGGGACCTCGGTCTCCTGGACCCGGTCGACGCCCTGTCCGTGGCGCTCACCGGCGCCGCCGACGTGGACGGCGAGCGGGTGCGGGTCGTGCCCGTGGGCGCCCTGGCCCGCCTCCGCGACCGCGTCACCGCCGAGCCGGGCACCCTGGGTGCGACACAGCCCCCGCCCGGCCTCGCCGCGACCCTCCGGGACTATCAACTCCGGGGCCTGGACTGGCTGGACCGCATGACGTCCCTCGGCCTCGGCTGCTGTCTCGCCGACGACATGGGCCTCGGCAAGACGGTCACGCTGATCGCCCTGCACCTGCGCCGCGCGCGGCCCGAGCCGACGCTCGTGGTCTGCCCGGCGTCGCTGCTCGGCAACTGGCAGCGGGAGATCGAGCGGTTCGCGCCCGGCGTCCCGGTCCACCGCTACCACGGCGCGGACCGCAGCCTGGAGCCGGTGACCGGCGGCTTCGTGCTCACGACGTACGGCACGATGCGCACGAGCGCGCCCGAACTGGCCGGGCGGGACTGGGGGTTGGTGGTCGCGGACGAGGCGCAGCACGTCAAGAACCCGCACGCCGCCACCGCGAAGGCGCTCCGCACCATCCCGTCGCCCGCGCGCGTGGCCCTCACCGGCACGCCCGTGGAGAACAACCTCTCCGAGCTGTGGGCCCTCCTGGACTGGACGACGCCCGGACTGCTCGGCCCCCTCAAGGCGTTCCGGTCCCGGCACGCGCGCCTGGTGGAGGGCGGCGGCACGGTGCCCTCGGACGAGGCCGACGCGGCGACGGAGCGCCTGGCCCGCCTGGTCCGCCCCTTCCTCCTGCGCCGCAAGAAGTCCGACCCCGGCATCGCCCCCGAGCTGCCGCCGAAGACCGAGACCGACCACCCCGCGCCGCTCACCCGCGAACAGGCGTCGCTCTACGAGGCGGTGGTGCGCGAGACGCTCGCGCGCATCGAGGCGTCGGACGGCATGGCGCGCCGCGGCCTGGTCATGAAGCTCCTGATGGCGCTGAAGCAGATCTGCAACCACCCGGCGCAGTACCTGAAGGACGGCGCGCTCACCACGCGCGCGGGCGCCCCGCGCTCGGGGAAGCTGGAGCTCCTGGACGAGCTCCTCGACACGATCCTCTCCGAAGACGGCTCCACCCTGATCTTCACGCAGTACGTGGAGATGGCCCGCCTCCTCGAAACGCACCTGTCCGCGCGCGGGATCACCCACCAACTCCTGCACGGCGGCACGCCGGTGGCGCGACGGCAGGAGATGGTCGACCGCTTCCAGTCGGGCGAGAGTCCTGTGTTCCTGCTCTCCCTCAAGGCGGCCGGCACGGGCCTGAACCTCACCCGGGCGGGCCACGTCATCCACTACGACCGCTGGTGGAACCCGGCCGTGGAGGAGCAGGCCACCGACCGCGCCTACCGCATCGGCCAGACCCAGCCCGTCCAGGTCCACCGCCTCATCACCGAGGGCACCGTGGAGGACCGCATCGCCGAACTCCTCGCGGCCAAGCAGGCGCTGGCGGACGCGATCCTGGGCGACGGCGCCGAAGCGGCCCTGACCGAGCTGTCGGACGCGGAGCTGGCGGACCTGGTGTCACTGCGGAGGGCGACATGAACGGCGCCGGTTCGGAAGTGGGCTCCGGCCCCGGCCCCGGCCCCGGTCGTGGCCCCGGCCCCGGTCGTGGCCCCGGCCTCGGTCGCGGTCCCGGTCGCGGCACCGGCTCGGGCCCGCACGGCCTCGGGCGGGCCAACGGCATGAGCGAGACGAGCCGCATGGGCAGCGGACGCGTGTTCCCGCCGCTGCCTCCGCGCGCGGACCCCAAGTCGCCCTTCTCGACCTCCTGGTGGGGCAACGCCTGGATCGACGCGCTGGAGGAGAGCGCCCTGGACCAGGCCCGCCTTGCGCGCGGGCGCACGTATGCGCGGGAGGGCGCGGTGGACACGATCACCGTCGCGCCCGGCCGCATCGTGGCGTACGTCCACGGCAGCCGCCCCCGTCCCTACCGCGCCGAGCTCCGCCTGCGCACCCTCACCCCCGAGGGCTGGACCCGCCTCCTGGACGTGGTGACCGAGAACCCCGCCCACACGCTGGCCCTCCTCGACAAGGAGGTGCCGCAGGCCCTGAACGGGGCGGCGGTCCGGGCCGACGTCAAACTCCTGCCCACCGCAAGGGAGTTGGAGCCTTCCTGCACCTGCCCGGACCGCGGCCACCCCTGCAAGCACGCGGCCGCCCTCGCCTACCAGACGGCCCGCCTCCTGGACGCCGACCCCTTCGTCCTGCTGCTCCTGCGCGGTGGCGAGGAGGCGGACGTCCTGGAGGAGTTGGCGCACCGCAACGCGGTGAGGTCGGCGGCGGAGGAGCAGGCCAGGGCCGCGGACGCCAGGACCCGGGCAGCCGGGTCGCCGTCGGCTGCGGCCTTGCCCGCCGCGTCTCCGGCGGGCGAGCCCGTGGCGGCCGCGTCTCCGGTGGGGGAGTCTCTGGCAGTCGGGTCTCCGGCGGCCGGGCCCATGGCAGCTACGTCTCCGGCAGCCATGCCTCCGGCGGCCGCGTCCCCGTCGGCCGTGCCTCGGGTAGGCACGTCCCCGGCAGCTGAGTCTTCGGTAGCTGTGTCCCCAGTAGGCGTGTCTCCGGTAGCTGGGCCTCCGGTAGGTGTGTCTTCGGTAGCTGCGTCCCCGGCAGGCGCGCCTTCGCCAGGCGCGCGCCTGACAGCCACGCCCCCGACCGCGACTCCCTCGACAGCGACTCCCTCGGCCTCCACGCCCACGGCATCCTCCCCCAGCGTCCCCACCTCAGACGTCCCCACCTCCGACGCCCCCACCACCCTCACCCTCCCCGGCACCCCCGCCCGCACCGCCCTCGCCACGGACTACCGCCCCCCGCTCCCGCCGCCCCTCGAACCCCCCGCCCACCCGGGCACCGCCCCCGCCTACCCGGACGTCGCGGGCGGCCCCGCCCCCGCCGCCCTGGAGTTCCTCGCCACGGACGCGGTGGCCCGCGCCCACGCGTACCTCACCGCAGGCACCGCCCCCTTCGCCACCCCCGACCCCTGGCACGACGCGGTCCGCCTGGCCGCCTCCCACCCCGGCCTCACCGGCCGCCGCAGCTTCAGCCGCCCCTTCGCCGAGCTGGCCCGCTCGGTGGGCCGCACCCCCACCGACCTCACCCGCGCGGCAGCGGCCTGGAGGCAGGGCGGCGAAGAGGGGCTCGCCACCCTCGAATCCCCCTGGGCCCCGCCCGCAGGACCCTTCGACCGCGCCCGCTCCACCCTCGCCGCGGCGGGCCTGCCCCGCATGACGGTCCGGCACAACTGGCTGACGGACGAGGGTGGTTCGGTGCAGCTGCGCTATGGGCGGGACGGACGCTGGTATCCGTACCGCGGCGAGACGGGGGTGGAGGACTGGTGGCCGGAGGGGGAGGCCGGGGAAGACCTGGTGCGGGTCCTGAACGGACTGCTCGCGAGGGGCGAGGCGGGATACGGTGGCGAGTGAGACGCCCGCTGAGCCGAAGCTGAAGCCGAGGCCGAGCCGAAGGAGTCCCCATGGACCCGGAGTTGACCGCCCTGGCCACCGCCGGCGCGACCGCCCTGGTGCAGCAGATGGTGACCGACGGCTGGACGCGGGTGCGGGACCGGATGGCCCGAGTGCTGGCCCGGGGGCGTGAGGGCGACGCGGACGGCGCCGGGGTCGCCGGGGAGCTGGACGAGGCCAGGGACGAGCTGGTCGCCGCGCGCGACGCCGAGGACGAGGACGCCCAGGCCGACGTCCTGGCGGAGTGGCGGAGCCGGATGCGCCGGACGCTGCGGGCCGACCCGGAGGCGGCTCGTGAACTGCGGGCGTTGTTGGACGAGTTGGGGAGCGGCGAGCAGGCTCAGGGCGGCGGGGACGTGCACAACACCGTCAGCGGTGGAGTGCAGCACGGCACGGTGTTTCAGGGGCACACGTTCAGCAACGTGAATATTGGGCGGCCGCCGCGGCAGTGAGCGCGTGAGAATCCGCGTATGAACAAAAGGACTTGGGCGGACGACGCCGACTTCCTCGACCACGTGGCCGACCGCCTCGCCGCCCTCCCCGGCGTCCGCGCCGTCACCCTCGGCGGGTCCCGCGCCCAGGGGACCCACACCGACGCCAGCGACTGGGATCTTGCCGTCTACTACCGGGGCGCGGGGCAGCGAGCCGAGACCTTCGCTTCCTCCGCTCCCTCCGCTTCCTCTGCCCCCTTCGACCCCGCCGATCTGCGAGCCATCGGGTGGGAAGGCGAGGTCTCCGAGCTCGGCGCATGGGGCGGGGGCGTCTTCAACGGGGGTGCCTGGCTCGCCGTCGACGGGCGCCGCGTCGATGTGCACTACCGCGATCTCGACGCCGTCGAGCGGGAGTTGGCGGAGGCGGAGCAGGGGCGGTTCCGGTGGGAGCCGCTGATGTTCCACCTCGCCGGGATCCCCGGCTGTCTCCTCGTCGCCGAGCTGGCCGTCAACCGCGTGCTGCGGGGCGCGGGGGAGCTGCCCGTGATCGACGGCTATCCGAAGGCCCTCCGTGAAGCCGCGCCCGGCGTGTGGTGGGAGCGGGCCCGGCAGACCCTCCAGTACGCGCGCGACAACAGCGCCCCGCGCGGGCAGCGCACCGAGGTCTCGGGGGCGCTCGCCGTCGCCGCCCTGGAGTGCGCCCACGCGGTGCTCGCCGCGCGCGGGGAGTGGGTCACCAACGAGAAGCGGCTGTTGGAGCGGGCCGGGCTGCGCGGGGTCGACGCCGTCCTTGCGGGGATGGGTGAGAACCCGGGGGCGGAGGAGCTGACCGCCACCGTCGACGAGGCGCGGGCCCTGTTCGAGGCGGCGGTCCAAGGGGTCCAGTAGGAGCGGCGGTCCAAGGGGACCAGTAAGGGGAGTCCGGCGAGGACCAGCAGGTCAGAAGTCCACCCGCGTCCGGTCGTCCGACCTCGCCACCGAGTCCTGCGCGTACATCCGCCGGTACTCCTTGCGGATCGTCTCGATCTGAGGATCCCTCTTGGCGGCCTCGGCCGTCGGGTACATCAGGATCAGCTCGTACGAACGCTCGCGCTCGATCTTTCCGTTGGAGTCCCGCCACTGGCCGCGGCCGTTCTGCACGGTCAGCCCGTCGGGGAAGCTCGGCGTGACCTCCTCGTTGACGAACGACATGAACTGCTTGTCCGTCACCGCGGGGCCGCCGTCGGGGCGTTCCGTGCCGAAGAAGAGGCGGGTCTCGACGTAGGGCGCGCCCCGCTTCGCCGTCGCCGAACCCGAGTCGGAGTCCAGCGCGGCGTATGCCGTCGGGGTTCCGATCGCCAGGACCGCGGTCGTGGCGAGGGCGGCGATGCGGGGGCCGGTGAGCGTGAGGGTGAGGGCCATGGGGCGGTTCCCTTTCCTGGTGGTGACGCGCGTACTGACACGCCGGTGCGGTGCGAGCGCACACGCTAGAGGAGGCCGGGCACCCCGCATCCGTGATCGCCGGAGCACGACCGGATTCCTCCCCCCTGGTGGTAAGCCGTCGTCTTCCCACGCGTCACCCGACTCCCGTACGTTGCACGGGACTTGAACCATCCCGTGAGGCGGAGGAGACGCACGGTGCGCATGACCACACGTACACGTACGGGAGCGGTTCTCGTCGCCCTCGCGGCGGCGGGCGCCACGCTCTTGCCCGGACCGGCGGAGGCCACCGCAGCCACCGCAACCCGCACCCGTGCCGCCGACGACGCCTACTCCGCCACCACCGCCGTCGGCATGCACAACGCCTACGAGAAGGCCAAGTACCCCTACCTCGCCGACGCCCTCGACTCCGGCGCCGGGATGCTCGAACTCGACGTGTGGACCAATGTGTTCGGCGGCGGCTGGCGCGTCTCGCACAGCAACCCGATCGGGAACGACAACAACTGCGAGAACGCCGCCGGTCCCGGCGAGCTGCGCACCAAGCCCCGCGACCAGCGGCTCGACGGATGCCTCGCGGACCTGCGGGCCTGGCACGACGCCCACCCCGGGCACCGGCCGATCCTGGTCAAGGTCGAGATGAAGGACGGGTTCCAGGCCAGGAACGGGCGCGGGCCCGCCGAGCTGGACGCGCTGCTGCGGAGCAAGCTCGGGGACGCCCTGTACCGGCCCGCCGACCTCACCGCGGGGCGGCACGCCACCCTCGACGAGGCCGTGCGCGCGGACGGCTGGCCCTCGCGCAGCGCGCTCGCCGGGAAGTTCGTCTTCGACCTCATCCCGGGCACCGTCGAGCAGGGCAACCCCGCCGACAAGCTGTGGACCGACCGTGAGTACGCCACGCATCTGCGTGACCTCGCGAGCGCGGGGCGGATCGGGGACGCCGCCGCGTTCCCCGCGGTGCTCGGCGCGGCGGCGGGGGATCCCCGTACGCGGTACGAGGACGCCTCGATCAGGCCCTGGTTCGTCGTCTTCGACGGGGACGCCGCCACGTACGCGAACGGCACCATCGACACCCGCTGGTACCTCGACCGGCGCTACCTCCTCGTGATGACCGACGCCCAGAACGTGCCCCCGGCCATCGACGGGGTCCACCCGACCGAGGCCCAGGCGCGCGAGCGCGTCGCGCTGCTCGCGCGCGCCAACGCCAGCGTCGTGTCGGCCGACTGGTATCCGCTGCCCGGCGTGCTCGGCTCCGTCCTGCCGCGCGGCTGAGGAAGCAGCCCGCGGTTGAGGAAGCAGTCCGTGGTTGAGGAAGCAGTCCGCGGCCGAGCCGGGTCGAGCCGGGGCCGAGCCGCGTCCGGTGCGGGCTCAGACCGGGGGCCGGACCCTGATCCACACGGGCGCGTGGTCCGACGCGGGCGCGTCCCGCCGCTCCTGCGGCTCGTCGGTCACCGACGGCAGCTCGGGGGCGACCGGCGCGTCCGGGGCGCCCGTGCCCGCCTCCGTCACCTGCCCCAACAGCCGCTTGCTGACCAGGACATGGTCGATCAGCTCACGGCGCCCGGAGTGCACCCGGGAGAAGCGGCGGCCCGGCGGGATCAGCTCGGCCACGTTCCAGAGGCGGAACAGGTCGCCCTTGTCCGGGTGCTCGAAGCCGGGGGTGCCGAGCTCCGAGCCGGGCGGGCCGAGCAGGATCTGCGTGGTCGCGGCGGCCGCCTCGTCGTTGAGGTCGCCGAGGACCACGCAGGAGTGCTCGCGGCCGTCGCCGTGCAGCATCCGGTCGGCGAGGCCGCGCACCGCCGTCGCCTCGGCGGCCCTGCGGAACAGCGCGTACGCGCCGAACCTGGCCCGCTCGCCCTCGTCGTGCGGCTGGAACCGGCCGCCCGGATAGGACAGCAGCTTCGACTTGAGGTGGCAGACGGTCGCGTCCAGGGCGATGGCCCGCGTCAGCAGGCTCACCGAGAGCGCGCCCCGGCTGAGCCGCGCCACGTCCGTCGTGGAGTCGTCCGTCTGGACCGGGCGCAGGGGAGCGGGGAAGGCGGGCTCGTCGGCGAGGACGGCGAGCGGGGTGCGGCTGAGGAAGCCGACGCGGATGCCCCGGGCGTCCGGGTGCTGGGAGAGCGTGGCGTGCCAGGTGCCGTCGAGGAGGCCCAGGAGGTCGTCGAGGGCCGCCGGTTCGCCGACCTCCTGCACCCCCAGGAGCACCGGGTCGAGGGCGCGCAGCATCGCTGCGAGCGAGGTCAGCTTCCGCTCGTACGTGACCTTGTCCTTGGGCCCGAACGCGCCGCCGGGCCGGTAGAGGTTCTCCAGGTTCCAGGTGCCGATGAGCATGTCGGGTCCCCTGTCCGGTAGTTGACCGCCGCACCGCCAGAGTGCTCGCGAACGCGCCCGCCGCCCAGCCGGGCGGCGCGGATGCGTAGCCCCAGTACCGTGAGCGCATGACGCCGCATCCCGCACCCGGCCCCGCCGACCTCGTCATCACGGGCTGCACGGCCCTCGTGCACGACGCCGAGGAGCGCGTCGGCTTCGTCGAGGACGCCACCGTCGTCGTACGGGACGGGGTGATCGAATCGGTGACAGCCGGGGGCGACGCGCCGCCCGCCCCCGGGAACCGGGATGCCCCGGACACCCCGGACACCCGGGACACCCCACACGCCCCGGACACCCCGGACGCCGTAGAGCACCTCGACGGCCGCGGCCTGGTCGCCCTCCCCGGACTCGTCAACTGCCATACGCACAGCCCGATGGTGGCCCTGCGCGGACTCGCCGAGGACGTGCCGATCGACACCTGGTTCAACGAGCTGATCTGGCCCGTCGAGTCGAACCTCACCGAGCGCGACGTGACGCTCGGCGCGCGGCTCGCCTGCGCCGAGCTGATCCGGGGCGGCGTCACCTGCTTCGCCGACCACTACTTCGCGATGGACGCCGTCGCCGACGTGGTGGCCGAGAGCGGGATGCGGGCGCTGCTCGGGCAGGCGTTCTTCTCCTCGCAGGGGCCCGAGGGGCGCGCCGCCTCGCTGGACTTCGCGCTGCGCAGGCGTGGGGACGCCGGCGGGCGCGTCACGACGTGTCTGGCGCCGCACGCCCCGTACACCGTGGACGACGCCGACCTCGCCGCGACCGCCCGACTCGCCCGCGAACACGGCCTGCCGGTCCATCTGCACGCCGCCGAGGACCGCGCCCAGACCGAGCAGAGCCTGGCCCGGCACGGCCTCACCCCCATCGAGGTCCTCGCCCGCGCGGGACTGCTCGACGGCGACGGCGACGGCGACGGTAACGGCGAAAGCGGCACCGGCACCGGCACCGGCACCGGGACCAGCACCGACACCGGCATCGACCTGCTCATCGCCCACGGCACCGGCATCCTGGAGCGCGACCTGCCCGTGCTCACCCGCGCCGCCGGACGCGTCGCCGTGGCCTCGGCGCCCCGCACCTATCTGCGCTTCGGCTGGGACCCGACCCCGGTGCGCGCCCTCGCCCGGATCGGCGTCCCCGTCGGGCTCGCCACGGACGGCGCGGCCTCCAACAACTCCCTCGACGTCTGGGAGTCCATGGCCCTCACCGCGCTCACCCAGAAGCACGCCGAACGCGACCCCACCTGGCTGACGTCCCGTCAAGCCCTGCACCACGCAACGCTGCAGAGCGCCCGCGCCGTCGGCCTCGGCGGGCACATCGGCTCCCTCGCGGCCGGGCGCCGCGCCGACATCATCCTCGTCGACCTCACCGGACCGCACACCCGTCCCGTGCACGACCTCGCCGCGACCCTCGTGCACAGCGCCCGCTCCGCCGACGTGCGCACCACGATCGTCGACGGTCGGATCCTGATGCGGGACGGGGAGCTGCTGACCGTCGATGTGCCGGAGACCGCAAGGGAGTTGGAGGAGCGGCTGCCCGCCCTCGTGGAGCGGGGGCACGGGCGGCGGATCCAGCAGTACGAGAGCTGAGGCGGCGGCCGGAGGTGCTGAGGGCGCGGGCCGGGGTGCCGAGGGCGCGACCTAGGGTGGGGAACATGACCACCTCGCACCACGCCCCCGAAGACCCCGCCGACGGCCTCCTCCACGACCTGTACGGCACCACGGCCCGGCTGCGCGACACGGCTCCCGTCATGCGCGTCACCGGGACGGACGGACGGCTCGCCTGGCTGGTCACCCGGTACGAGGACGTGCGCGAGGGGCTCGCGAACCCGCTGCTCTCGCTCGACAAGAGGCATGCGCTGCCCGGGAGTTACCAGGGTCTCGCGCTGCCGCCCGCCCTCGACGCGAACCTCCTCAACATGGACCCGCCGGACCACACCCGCATCCGGTCCCTGGTCGCCCGCGCCTTCACCCGGCGCCGCGTCGAGCAGCTGCGCGCCCCCGTGCGGCGCACCGCCGACGCCCTGCTCGACGCGATGGCACCCCTCGGCCGCGCCGACCTGATCGCCGCGTACGCCGCCCCGCTGCCCATCGTCGTCATCTGCGACCTCCTCGGCGTGCCCGAGGGGGACCGGCGCGACTTCCGGGAGTGGTGGGACGCGGTGATCGCCCCCGACCCGGCGCAGCCGGACGCCGGGGCCCGCGCGAAGGAGGCGGTCGGCGCCATCCTCGGCTTCTTCACGCGGCTGCTCGCCGACAAGCGCGCCCACCCCGGCGACGACCTGCTCTCCGACCTGATCGCCGCGCGCGACGAGGGCGGCGACCGGCTCACCGAGGACGAGCTGATGTCGCTCGCGTTCCTCATCCTCTTCGCCGGTTACGAGAACACGGTCCAGCTCATCGGCAACGCGGTCCTCGCCCTGCTCAGCCACCCCGAACAGCTCGCCGTCCTGCGCGCGGACCCGTCCCGACTCCCCGCCGCGGTCGAGGAGTTGCAGCGCTACGACGGTCCCGTGCCGCTCGCCATCCGACGCTTCCCCGTCGAGGACGTGCGCATCGCCGGGGTCACCGTGCCCGCCGGTGAGACCGTCCTGCTCTCGATCGCCGGGGCCAACCGCGACCCGCACCGCTTCGCGGACCCCGACCGGCTCGACCTCGGCCGGGACGCGAGCGGTCACCTCACCCTCGGGCACGGCGTCCACCACTGCCTCGGCGCACCGCTGGCCCGCCTGGAGACACAGATCGCCCTCGGCGCGCTCCTCGAACGCTTCCCGGACCTCGCCCTCGACGCGAAGCCGGACGAGCTGGCCTGGCGGCCCTCGATGCGGGCGCGCGGGCTGACCGCCCTCCCCGTGGTCTTCTGAAGAGTTCGTGGTCTGCCGTCTGCCGTCTGCCGTCCTCGGCCTTCGGGAAAGTTCTTGGAATTCCTCCGCCGCGAGCGATGAGTTCGGGCAAGCCCGCCGGTCCACCCCTTCGAAGGAGTACGTCCCCGAAGGGTTCAGGAGACACACCATGGGACTTCCCCGCATCGTCTCGCGCGCGGAGTGGCAGGTCGCACGGGACGAGCTGCTCGCCAAGGAGAAGGCCGCCACCCGTGCCCGCGACGCGCTCAACGCCGAGCGGCGCGGGCTGCCGATGGTCGAGGTCGGCAAGGAGTACTACTTCGACGGATCCGACGGCAAGGCCACGCTGCTCGACCTCTTCGACGGCCGGGACCAACTCGTCGTCTACCACTTCATGTTCGCCCCCGAGTGGGACGCGGGCTGCACCAGCTGCTCCGGCTTCCTCGACCAGATCGGGCACCTCGCGCACCTGCGGGCCCGGGGCACGAACTTCGTGGCCGTCTCCCGCGCCCCGTACACCAAGCTCCTGCACTTCAAGTCCCGTATGGGCTGGACGGTGCCGTGGTTCTCGACCGACGGCGGCGACTTCAACTACGACTTCGGCGCCTCGTACCGCGAGGAGCCCCACGACGTTCCCGCGATCAGCTGCTTCCTGCGGGACGGCGACCGCGTCTTCCACACGTACGCGACGTTCGCCCGCGGCCTGGACGGACTCGGCTCCACCACCAGCCTGCTCGACCTCACGGCGCTCGGGCGGCAGGAGGAGTGGGAGATGCCGACGGGCCGCGCCTCGGGCCTCGGCGCCCCGGCGGGCAGCCCACGGGTGCGATACCACGACGAGTACGAGGACTGACTCAACTCCGTGTCGGTTTGGTCACGTTGAGAGCTCTCGTGACGGCTCGGTGCGTTCTCATCGGTAGAACGGTTCTCGTACGAGAGAACCGAGCGACACGGGGGACAGGGACAACGTGATGATGAACGAGCGAGTGGTGGTGCAGCGGTTTCCTGCGGGCGGGCCGCGCGGTTCGTGGCCCGCGGAGGAGTGCGCGCACGAGCTGCGCTGCGCCGGGCGGGACGCCGAAGTGGTGATGGACCTGGCTACGGACGCCTTCCTGGTGATCGTGCGGGAGCCCGAGGAGGCCGTGGCGGCGTAGCACCCGCGGCGGGCACCTCGGCGGGCACCTGCGCCGGCCTCGTGAACTGCTCCGCCTGGAGCCCGTACAGCTCCGCGTACACCCCGCCGGTGGCGAGCAGCTCGTCCGGGGTGCCGGACTCCACCACGCGGCCCCCTTCGAGGACGTGCACGAGGTCCGCGTGGCGCACGGACGCGAGGCGGTGCGTGATGAGGATGACGGTCTGCCCGGTGCCCGCCAACGCCCTTATCTTCTCGAAGACTTCGAGCTCGGCGCGGGCGTCCAGGGCGGCCGTCGGCTCGTCCACGACGAGGATGCTGCCGCGCCGGTAGGCGGCCCGTGCGATGCCGAGGCGCTGCCACTGGCCGCCCGACAGCTCGTGGCCGCCGGTGAAGGCGCGGGCGAGCAGCGTGTCCAGGCCGCGCGGCAGGTCCGCGACGACGTCGCCCGCGCCCGCCTCGGCCACGGCGGCGCCCAGGCGGTCCTCCGTGCGCTCCGCGTCGGAGCGGCCGATCGCGATGTTCACGCGCGCCGTGAACGGCCACCGCTTGAAGTCCTGCGCCACCATCGCGATGCGCTCGGCGAGCCGGCGGCGGTCCGCGTCCGCCGCGTCCACGCCGTCCCACAGGATCCGGCCGTGCTGCGGGGCGTAGAGCCCGGCGAGCAGCTTCACCAGCGTCGTCTTGCCCGAGCCGTTCTCCCCGACGAGCGCGATGATCTTCCCGGTGGGCAGGGTCAGCGACACGTCGCTGAGCGCGTCCCTGCGGCTCTTGCTGCCCGGGTAGCGGAACGTGACGTGCTCGAACGTGATCTCCCGTGGTTCCGCGGGCAGTTCGGTGCCGCCCTCCGGGATGGCGCGGCGCGCAGCCTCCACGTACAGCCGGTCCAGATCGCCGACGAACAGGGCGTCCTCGTGCAGGGAGTTGATCTCCAGGACGAGGGTGTCGAGGTTCGCGGAGCCGCTGCGGATCGCGAGGACGGCGGTGCCCGCCACGGACAGGGCCATCGCCCCGGCGAGCAGCAGCAGCCCGAGCGTGGCGTAGGTCGCGGCCGTCGCGAGTCCCGTCCAGGCCGCCGCGATCAGGCCGGTGCGGGCCGCGAGCCGGGCGAGCCGGGCCTGCTCCGTCTCCGCCGCCTCCGACATCGAGCGGAAGTGCCGCAGCAGGAACGGACCCACGCCGTGCACCCGGATCTCCGGCGCCGCGGCCGCCTCCGTGAGCAGGCCGCTGATCAGGCGGCCCGCGCGGGCGTGCTGGATCCACGCGTGGAAGGAGCGGTAGCGGCGCCGGGCGATGGTCAGGGCGCTCCACGCGCTCGGCAGCGTCATCGTCACCAGGAGCGGTAACAGGACCGGGTGCAGGACGGTGAGCACACTGGCCGCCGCGATCAGCGAGATCGCCGCGTTCACCACGCGCGTCGCGATGGCGATCATGCGGCGGGCCGAGGCCGCCCCGTACTGCGCGGTGTCCAGGAGCTTGTGGAACGCCTCGTCCTCGATGGCGGCGAGCTCCACGGCCGCGGCGCGCTCCAAGTACTGCTCGGTGGCGACCCGTTCGACCTTCGGCTCCAGACGGCCCGTCGCATACGTCGACGCGGCGCGCAGCAGCGCCGAGACGAGCAGCACCGAGGCCATCGTGATGAGGGCGGGCGCCGCGCCGCGCAGCCGGTCGGCGATCGGCACGTTCGTCATCAGGCGGGCCAGGACGCTGTTGACCGCGAGCAGGCTCACCGCCTGGGCGAGCCCGCGGGCCACCTCGGCGCCGAGGACGATGCGGGCGGCCTGCCGGTCGGCCCGCCAGGCGAGCCGGAAGCTGGCGCCGAGCAGGGCGGGCAGCCGGCGCAGCATCGAGCGCAGACCCAGCTGCAGGAACGCCTCCTCGTGCTGCGCCCAGCCGGTGTCGTAGCGCAGCGGTCCGCCGAAGAGCAGCTGTTCGGACTCCGAAGTCCCGGGTGGGGGTGGTGTGTTGATGGTGCTCCCTTGCTGGTCGGTGGGTGTTTCGTGGGCTTCGTCCATCAAACCTCCGCTCGCCGGAGTGGACGGCCACTATCGCGGTGGCCGCCGGGCGGGGGCAGGGCGCGCGCCCACTCCGCCACGGCGTACCCGGAGCACGCCCGGGGCGCTCGCGGTGACATGAGCCGTGCAACCCCGGGCAACCCTTGCCCGGCCTCCCGCCCGCATGGCACACCATGGACGCAACTCCCTACCCGCACCGGCAAAGGAGTTATCCCGTGACCGACGTACTTCGGACAACCGAGGCCGCCCGATTACCGCGTCCTGACGCAGCCGCGCTGCTGTCCGCGTACCGCACGATGCGCACCGTCCGCACCTTCGAGGAGCGGCTGCACGAGGCGTTCGCCGCCGGGGAGATCCCCGGGTTCGTGCACCTGTACGCAGGCCAGGAGGCGTCCGCCGCCGGGGTGTGCGCGCACCTCGACGACGCGCGGGACGTCCTCGCCTCCACCCACCGCGGGCACGGCCACTGCATCGCCAAGGGCGTCGACGTGAAGGCGATGATGGCCGAGATCTACGGCCGGGCCTCTGGGGTCTGCCACGGCAAGGGCGGCTCCATGCACATCGCCGACCTCGGCCGGGGCATGCTCGGGGCCAATGGCATCGTCGGCGGCGGACCCCCGCTGATCTGCGGCGCCGCGCTCGCCGCGAAGGTGCGGGGGGACGGCGGCGTGGGCGTCGCCTTCTTCGGCGACGGCGGCAGCAACCAGGGCACCACCCTCGAATCCCTCAACCTCGCCTCGGTGTGGCACCTGCCCGCCGTCTTCGTGGCCGAGAACAACGGCTATGCGGAGACCACGGCGGCCGGCTGGTCGGTGGGCGGAGGCTCCATCGCGGCGCGCGCGGCGGCCTTCGGGATCGCCGGGGAGTCCGTCGACGGCTCCGACTTCTTCGCCGTGTACGAGGCGGCGGGCCAGGCCGTGGCGCGGGCCAGGTCGGGCGGCGGACCCACCCTCATAGAGGTCCGACTCGAGCGCTACTACGGGCACTTCGAGGGCGACGCGCAGACCTACCGCGCCCCGGACGAGGTGGCGCGCGCCCGGTCCGGGCGGGACTGTCTGACCCGCTTTCGGCAGCAGGTCACGGGCGCCCGGGAACTCACCCTGGAACAGCTCGACTCGATCGACGCCGAGGCCGCCCGCCTCGTCGACGACGCCGTCAGCGAGGCCATGGCGGCACCCCCGCCGACGGCCGCCGACCTGGAGACCGACGTCTATGTCTCGTACCGGTAGGGGGATGCGATGACCGAGGCGACAGGGACGACACCACGCGCCCTGACCTACCGGGAGGCCCTGAACGAGGCCCTCGCCCAGGAGATGGAGCGCGACCCCACGGTCCTCGTCATCGGCGAGGACAACGCGGGCGGGGCGGGCGCACCCGGCGCGAGCGACGCCTGGGGCGGCATCCTCGGCGTCACCAAGGGGCTCCAACCACGCTTCCCCGGACGGGTGTTGGACACGCCCATCTCGGAGTCCGCCTTCATCGGCGCGGCGGTGGGGGCGGCCACGCGCGGACTGCGGCCCGTCGTGGAGCTGATGTTCATGGACTTCCTCGGGGTCTGCCTCGACCAGATCGTCAACCAGGCGGCGAAGTTCCGCTACATGTTCGGCGGCCTGGCCGTCACGCCGGTGGTGGTGCGCACCATGTACGGGGCGGGCCTGCGCGCCGCCGCCCAGCACTCCCAGTCGCTGCACGCCGTGTTCACCGCGGTGCCGGGCCTGAAGGTGGCGCTGCCCTCGTCCCCGTACGACGCGAAGGGCCTGCTCTCCCAGGCGATCAGGGACGACGACCCGGTGATCTTCTGCGAGCACAAGGCGCTCTACGACACGGTCGGTGAGGTCCCCGAGGAGAGCTACACCATCGGCTTCGGGCAGGCGCGGGTGGTGCGTGCGGGCGACGACGCGACGGTGGTCGCGCTCGGCGGGATGGTCCCGGTCGCGCTCGCGGCGGCGGAGCGGCTCGCGGAGTCGGCGGGGGTGGAGTGCGAGGTGCTCGACCCGCGCACCACGAGCCCGCTCGACGAGACGGCGATCCTGCGGTCCGTGGCGCGCACGGGGCGGTTGGTGGTCGTCGACGAGGCCGGTCCGCGCTGCGGCATGGCGGCGGACATCGCGGCCCTCGTCGCCCGCGAGGCGTTCGACTCCCTGCGCGCGCCCGTCGGCACGGTGACGGCACCGCACACGCCGGTGCCCTTCAGCCCGGTCCTGGAGGACCTCTACCTGCCCGACGCGGAACGGGTCGCGGCCGCAGTTGTGGCCGCCATGGGCTGGAAGGCGGGCCGCAATGGGTAGAAGCTAGATGCGGGGCGGCGCCTGCGGGAGGGCGTCGCCCCCGACCATGAGGTCAACGGGGCCGGTGTGACGGGGAGTTGGTCTCCGTTACACGAGAGGCGCGCTGCCCGGGACGCCGTGCCGGACGAGAGAGCGCGCTCACGCCCGCACCGGCTGCGACCACCCCGGCGTCGTCCCCATCGCCCGGCACAGCGCCACGTACAGGGGGAGCGGCGGGGTGTAGGGCACCGGCTCGTCCGGCTGGTGCAGGAGTACGGGGGCGGTGCGCGGGTCGGGAAGGACGGCGCCCGCGGCGTAGTGCACGCCGGGCGGCCACTCCAGAGCCACGTCCGAGTCGGCGGGGACGATCCACCACCAGTGGGTGCCGTCCACGTACACGCAGCCCACCCGGGGCAGGCGGGCCATCAACTCCGGCCCGTACGCCTTGGGCACCGCCACCGCGTCACAGCCCAGCGGCTGCTCCATGCCCGCCGGGACGGCGAGCCGCTCCGGAGCGGCGGCGCCGCGACCGCGCTCCCGCGCGACCCGCACCAGCGTGTCCAGCTCCAACGGTCGCACCTTCACCGCGCTCACAAGTCCCCCGCCCCGCATAGTCGTCGCGCTCACGGGTCGGTCACCCGCGTCGTCCCGGTCGTTCTCGCCCGGCGGCCGTCGTTCACACTCCTGATGCGCCGACTCCGCCGTGCAGAGGCAACTCCGCCCACACCGTGAGTCCGGGAGCGGACTCCCGTACCCCCCACGCGCTGCTCACCGCCTCGACGAGTAGCAATCCCCTCCCGTGCTCCTCGTCGGGTCCCCGCCGGGCGGGCCGCGGAACTCCTCGACCGCGGCCTTCGTCGCGCACTGCTATCCGCAGCTTCCCCGGCTCCGTACAGAGCTCGCAGATGATGCGTCGACTCGCCGTGTGCACGATCGCGTTGGTGACCAGTTCGGATACGACGAGGGCCGCTGCCTCACAAGCGTCCTCGTCCGTGGACCACCCGCCAAGCCGGTCCCGCGTCAACTGTCTGGCCATGGACGCGGAGCCCGGCCGAGGATCGAGCGCGAAGCTGACGCACAGCTCGCCGCCGCCCTCGGCCCATGCGTCGGCGGCCATGCCGGGACGGGCTTCGATGGCTTCGGTTCCTAACGGCGCGGGCGGAGTCACGCTCTCCACTATCGCCCCGGCGTGAACACCTTGGCAAGGGTCACTCTGAAATGTGCACAGTGGCGTGTTCCTCGGCCGATGGCCATGGCACACTTCTGCCAACGCCTCACACTGCGGCGCGAGTAGAGAGTTGGGTGGAGGTAGGACGACGTGAGCGAACCGCGCTCCGCGCCGACTGTCGGCCAGGTCGTCCTAGGCCGGCAGCTGCAGGACCTGCGCGAGCGAGCGGGCCTCAAGCGTGAGGAGGCAGCGCGCATCCTGCGGGTCGCCCCGGCCACCGTCCGCCGCATGGAGACCGCCGAGGTCGCGCTCAAAATCCCGTACCTCCAGGCTCTGTTGAAGGCGTACGGGATCCCCGAGGACGAGGCCGACTCCTTCGTGCAGCTCGCCGAGGAGGCCAACAAGCCCGGCTGGTGGCAGCGGTTCCACGACATCCTGCCGAGCTGGTTCAGCATGTACGTCAGCCTGGAGGGCGCGGCCGGACTCATCAGGTCGTACGAGCCGCACTTCGCGCCCGGCCTGCTGCAGACCGAGGACTACGCGCGCGGTGTGATGCGCTCCGGCGCCATCGGCCAGACCAGGCCCGACGACATCGAGCGCTATGTGGCGCTGCGCATGGAGCGCCAGTCGCTGCTCACCCGCGAGGACGCCCCGCGCCTGTGGGTCGTGATGGACGAAACGGTGCTGCGCAGGCCCGTCGGCGGCCCCGAGGTGATGCGCGGACAGATCGACCGCCTCCTGGAGGCAACCGAACTGCCGCACGTCACCCTGCAGGTGGTGCCGTTCGCCAGCGGCCCGCACCCCGGCACGTTCGGCCCCTTCGTGCTCTTCCGCTTCGCCATGCCGGAGCTCCCGGACATGGTCTACAGCGAGTACCTGACGGGTGCCGTCTACCTCGACGCGCGCACGGAGGTGGCCACACATCTCGAGGTCATGGACCGCATGGCGGCCCAGGCCGCGACGGCACAACGCACAAAGGAGATCCTCCGGGATGTCCGCAAGGAGCTGTGAATGGACCGACACCGCGCCGGCGCACGCCCCGGTGCCCGGCCGCCGGGCAGCCCCCGGCCGCCCGAACCCAGGCCCGGCGGGCCCCGCATCTACAACGGCATGCCCGCTCGTGAACTGGGCTCCGAGGGCTGGCACAAGCCCTGGAGCGGCGGCAACGGAGGCAACTGTCTGGAGGCCATGAAGCTGGCCGACGGCCGGATCGCGGTGCGCCAGTCCTCCGACCCGGACGGTCCCGCGCTCATCTACACCCACGGCGAGATCGACGCGTTCATACAGGGGGCGAAAGCAGGCGATGCCGACTTCCTTCTCTCCTGAGGGCTCCTCCGAGGGCGCTCCCGGGAGCTCCTCGCACGCGAACTCCCCGTATGTGGACACCAGCAGGCCGCATCCCGCGCGGATGTACGACTGGTTCCTCGGCGGCAAGGACAACTACCCCGTCGACGAGGAGATGGGCCGCCAGCTCGCCGCGATGGACCCGCGGGTCACGGTCACGGCGCGCGCCAACCGCGCGTTCATGCACCGCGCCACGCGCTGGCTCACCAAGAACGGCGTGCGCCAGTTCCTCGACATCGGCACCGGCATCCCCACCGAGCCCAACCTCCACCAGGTGGCGCAGACGATCGCCCCGGACGCGCGCGTCGTCTACTGCGACAACGACCCGATCGTCCTCGCCCACGCGGAGGCCCTGCTCCGCTCCACGCCCGAAGGGGCCACGGAGTACATCCAGGGCGACGTCCGCGAACCGGCCGCGATCCTCCAAGTGGCCCGCAAGACACTGGACTTCAGCCGGCCTGTCGCCCTCTCCCTGGTCGCGCTGCTGCACTTCATCGCGGACGAGGACGGCGCGTACGAACTCGTGGAGCGGCTCATGGGGGAGCTCCCGCCCGGGAGTCACCTGCTCCTCTCCCACGGGACGGGCGACTTCACCCCCGAGACGGCACGGCAGGCGGCCGAGCTGTACCGGGCCCGCGGCCTGACCCTGGCGCTGCGCTCGCACGCGGAGGTGGAGCGGTTCTTCGCCCCGTACGAGCTGGTGGACCCGGGCGTCGCGGTGCTCGACACCTGGCACCCCGAACTGGGTGAGATCGAGCCCGACTCGGGGCTCGGGCCGACGCCGGGGTACGGAGGGCTGGCCCGCAAGGGGTGAACCCTCCGGGGGCCGCGAGAAGGGGCGCCCTCACGCCACCAGCGGCCGGTCGAACGCGCCGATGGGGCAGGGCAACGAGGTGGAGCCGCTCAGGTACCGGTCCACGCAGGCCGCGGCGGCCCGCCCCTCCGCGATCGCCCACACCACCAGCGACTGCCCCCGCCCCGCGTCCCCGGCCACGAACACCCCGGGCGTCCCGGTGGCGAAGTCGGCGTCCCGCTCCACGCACCCCCGCGCGTCCACCGCGAGCCCCAACTGCCCGACCACGCCGTCCCGTTCGTGCCCCGGACCGTCGAAGCCGAGGGCGAGCAGCACCAGGTCGGCGCGGAGCGTGCGCGCCGTGCCGGGTCGGGGGCGGCGCTCCTCGTCCACCGTGACCAGTTCGAGGGCGCGCACCCGCCCGGCCTTGTCCCCGGTGAACCGCACCGTCGCCGCGGCGAAGAGCCGCGCGTCGAGCCCGGCCGCTTCCGCCCCTGACCCGAGGTCCCCGGCCCCCGAGCTGAATTCCGCGGCCTCCGAACCGAGTTCCCCGGCTTCCTCGTGCGCCGCCGACACCCGGTGGACATGCGGATACGTGGGCCAGGGCTGCCCCTCGTCGCGCTCGTCCCCGGGCCGTGGCCTGATGTCGAGCTGGGTCACGGACGCCGCGCCCTCCCGCACCGCCGTGCCCACGCAGTCCGCGCCCGTGTCCCCGCCGCCCACCACGATGACGTGGCGCCCCGCCGCCGACAGCGGCGACGACTCCAGGTCGCCCTCGCACACCCGGTTGGCGAGCGGCAGATACTCCATCGCCTGTCGTACGCCCGCCAACTCCCGCCCCGGCACCGGCAGTTCCCTGGCCTCCCGGGCGCCGACCGCGACGACCACCGCGTCATGGCGGGCCCGCAGCTCCCCGGCCCCGACGTCCCGTCCGACCTCCGTACCCGTACGGAACCGCGTGCCCTCCGCCCGCATCTGCGCGAGCCGCCGCTCCAGGTGGTGCTTCTCCATCTTGAACGCGGGGATCCCGTACCGCAGGAGCCCGCCCGCCCTGTCGTCCCGCTCGTACACGACGACCGTGTGCCCGGCCCGGGTCAGCTGCTGGGCGGCGGCGAGCCCGGCGGGGCCCGAGCCGATGACCGCGACGGTCTTGTCGGACTGCCGGTCGGGGGCCTGCGGCGGGGCCAGGCCGTCCGCCCAGACGCGGTCGGCGATGGCCGCCTCCACGTTCTTGATGGTGACGGCGGGCTGGTTGATCGCGAGCACGCACCCGGCCTCGCACGGCGCGGGACAGAGCCGGCCGGTGAACTCGGGGAAGTTGTTCGTGGCGTGCAGCCGCTCCGCCGCGGCCCGCCAGTCGGCCCGCGAGACCAGGTCGTTCCACTCCGGGATCAGATTGCCCAGCGGGCACGCCTCGTGGCAGAAGGGGACGCCGCAGTCCATGCAGCGGTCCGCCTGCCGCTCGACGAGGGGCAGCAGTCCGCCGGGCACATACACCTCGTCCCAGTCGCGGACCCGCTCGGCGACGGGGCGGCGCGGCCACTCCTGTCGTGCGGTGGTGAGGAAGCCCTTGGGGTCGGCCATGGCCGTCTCCCTCGGCAGTCTCCGTGCCGCGCGCACCCCGAGGATGCGCGGCTTTCCGCCACCATACGTCGGGCCGTGGGACCCGGCACGCGCTCAGCCGGGCCCGGCACGCGCTCAGGCCAGGGCCAGCAGGAACGACACCGAGGCGGCGGCCGACGCGCCCGCGCGGATGTGGTTCCACCGCGTCCACTCGCCGACGTACGACCGCCAGTACTCGGCGCTCGCCGGGTCCTCGGGGTCGAGCCTGGACAGGGCGTCGTTGCGCGGGATGTTGGCCGCGACCGTCACCCCGAACGAGCCGACGAGATACAGCGCGCTGCCGAGGAGCAGCTCCACCGTGCCCTCGTCCGGCCAGAGCACGAACGTGACCACGGCGAGGACGGCGCACAGCCCGGTCGCGCCCATGAACACCGCCATGAAGGGAGGCGTGACCGCCGCGACGTTGATCGACTGCATCGCGGCGATGCCCCGGGCCGGCGGCAGCGCGGCGAGCCCTTTCATCACGAAGGTCGAGAAGCCGACGAAGACACCGGCGGCCAGACCGCAGAAGAGCGCGCCCAGGACGGCGAGCACGAAATAAGGTCCATCGATCATGCCAACCAACCCCCTGAGTAGCCACGGCCCTTGAGCAGGCGGACCGCGAGTGATCCTGCATCGCGCGGTGTGCCACCCACAAGTCAATTGCCACGGCGCGTTCCGCGCCAGCGTCCCGGCAGCAGGCTCATGCGTGATCGTCCAGTACCCGTCGCGCCGCACCGCGCGGGCGCCCGGCATCATGGGCCCGTGCGACTCGAACCGATCACCTGGGAGCGGCTCGCGGACCAGCTCGCCGACCGGCTGCTCGCCCTGAAGCCGGACGACGGGGGCGAGTGGCCGCGCGTCGCCTTCGACGGCGCCCCGGCCGCCCGCCCCGGCGAGCTGGCCCGGCGCGTGGCCGAGGCGCTGCGGCTGCGCGGCCGCTCCGTCCTCGTCGTCGCCGCCGGGGACTTCCTGCGCCCCGCCTCGCTGCGCCTGGAGCACGGGCGCGAGGACGTGGAGTCGTACTACAGCGGCTGGTTCGACACCGGAGCCCTGTGGCGGGAGGTCTTCGGGCCCCTCGACCCGGGCGGCAGCGGGCGGGTGCTGCCCGACCTGTGGGACCCGGACGCCGACCGCGCCACGCGCAGCCCGTACGTCGAACTCCCGCCCGGCGGGCTGCTGTTGCTGCACGGTCCGCTCCTCCTCGGCCACTGGTTCCCCTTCGATCTGACGGTGCACCTGCGGCTCACGCCGGGCGCCCTGCGACGGCACACGGACCCGGGGGAGCAGTGGACGCTCCCCGCCTTCGAGCGTTACGAGGCGGAGGCCGCCCCCATGGCCACGGCCGATGTCGTCGTGCGCGCCGACGACCCCCGCCGCCCGGCCTGGAGCGGCTGACGACACGGCTGACGACGCAGCTGACCGCACGGCTGACGACAGGCTGACCGCATGGCCGCGCGGCGCTGCTCGCTCTCTGTGACTGCGCATGCGGACCGCCGGGCGCGCGGTGAGAATGAGGGGCGCCGGGACAGCGGCCCGCTCTGCGCCGCGCCGGGACAGCGGCGACCCCGTGCCGCGCCGGTCGTCCGGCCCGGGAGGTACGTCATGACCACAGCCGGAGACATCATGCACCGCGGTGCACAGTGGATCCCCGCCCACGAGACCCTGGACCGGGCCGCCCAGCTGATGGCCCGGCTCGATGTCGGCGCGCTCCCCATCAGCGACGAGAACGAGCGGCTCTGCGGCATCCTCACCGACCGTGACATCGTCGTCGGCTGCGTCGCCAAGGGGCACGACCCCGCCAAGGTCACCGCGGGCGACATGGCCAAGGGCACGCCCCGCTGGATCGAGGCGGACGCCGACATCGACAACGTCCTGCACGAGATGCAGGACCACCAGATCCGCCGCCTGCCGGTGATCGAGAACAAGCGGCTCGTCGGCATGATCAGCGAGGCCGACCTGGCCACGCACCTCTCCGAGGAGCAGCTCGCGACGTGGTGCGAGAGCGTCTACGCGAAGGGCTGACCGGTCGCGAGGCGGAGCCTCACAACCAGCCGTTGCGCCGGAACCCCCGATGGAGCGCGAAGCAGGCGGTGACGATGAGGCCGACCACCATCCCGTAGCCGTACTTCCAGTGCAGCTCGGGCATGTGGTCGAAGTTCATCCCGTAGAGCCCGCAGACCATCGTCGGCACGGCGATGACCGCGGCCCACGCCGTGATCTTCCGCATGTCCTCGTTCTGCGCGACCGTCACCTGCGCCAAGTGCGCCTGCAGGATGGAGTTGAGCAGTTCGTCGAAGGCGGCGATCTGCTCCGTGGCCCGCTTCAGATGGTCGTCGACGTCCCGGAAGTACGCCTGTATCTCCGGGGCGACGACGCGCATCGGCTGCGTGGCGAGTATCTGGAGCGGACGCCCCAGCGGCACCACCGCCCGCTTCAGCTCGAGCAGTTCACGCTTGAGCTGATAGATCCGCCCCGGGTCGGCCCGCACCCCGTCCTTCGCGAAGACGTCCGTCTCGACCTGGTCGATGTCGCTCTGCACCGCGTCGGCCACCTCCAGGTAGTCGTCCACCACCTGGTCGGCGACCGCGTGCAGGACGGCGGCCGGGCCCTTCTTCAACTGCTCGGGATCCGCCTCCAGCGCCTCCCGCAGCGGCCCCAGCGAGCCGTGCCGGCCGTGCCGCACGGTGATCACGAACTCCTGCCCGACGAAGACCATGAGCTCACCGGTGTCGACCACCTCGCTGGTCGCGGTCAGCTGGGCGTGCTCGACATAGCAAACGGTCTTGAACACGGCGAACAGCGTCTCCCCGTACCGCTCGACCTTCGGCCGCTGGTGTGCGTGCACCGCGTCCTCCACGGCCAGCGGGTGCAGGTCGAAGAGCTCGGCGATCCCCGCGAACTCCTGCTCCGTGGGCTCGTGCAGCCCCAGCCAGACGAATCCGTCCTTGGCCCTGCGGACCCGCTCGACGGCCTCGACGACGTCGCCGTCGGAGCCCCCGGACTTGCGGATGCCGTCCTGGTACGTCACGCACTTGACCACCGCCGAGCCCAAGGGGGAGCGGGCCGGGTGGCTCAGGTCCACGCGAGGGCTGCGCCGCGCAAGCCGCGCGACCCTGCGCAGGCCGCCGACCCTACGGAGTGTTCCTACTGTGCGGAGGCCACTGACCTTCCGCAGATTGTCCGCCACCGTCATGGGGCCTCCTCGTCCGACGTGAACGGCCAGTGTGCCAGGGCTGCCGAATCAGCCGAACCCCCTGTGGAAATGGAAGGTTCCGCTCCATAAGTCCCCTCTGTCTGTCCGTGTCTCTCCCTCTCCGCCTCCACAACTGGGATGATCCCGACATGACACTGCAAACCGACGGCGCCTCCTCCCACAACGGCTATCTCCTCGACAACCAGCAGGCGGAGGCGGGCCGCCGCTTCGAAGCCTTCGCCGCACTCTTCGACCCCACGACCTTCCGCCACCTCGACCGGCTCGGCGTCGGCCCCGGCTGGCGCGTCTGGGAGGTCGGCGCGGGCGGCACGTCGGTCGTCTCGTGGCTGGCCAAGCGCGTCGGCCCCACGGGACGCGTGCTCGCCACCGACATCGACACGTCCTGGCAGACGACGACGCCCCGCTCACCGCTGGAGGTCCGCACCCACGACGTGGCCGCGGACGAGCCGCCCACCGAGGGCTTCGACCTGGTCCACGCCCGCCTCGTCCTCGTCCATGTGCCGGACCGGGAGCGGGCGTTGCACTCGATGATCCGCGCCCTGCGCCCCGGCGGCCGCCTCCTCGTCGAGGACGCCGACCCCGCGCTCCAGCCCCTGGCCTGCCCCGACGAGCACGGCCCCGCCCAGCAGCTGGCCAACCGCCTCCGCCACGGCCTGCGCGCCCTCCTCGCGGACCGCGGCGCCGACCTGTCGTACGGCAGAAAGCTCCCCCGTATCCTCCGCGAGGCGGGCCTGCGCCAGGTGGAGGCGGACGCGTACTTCCCCCTGACGTCCCCCGCGTGCGCGACGCTGGAGTCGGCAACGATCAACCACATCCGCGAGCCCTTGCTGGCGGCGGGCCTGGCCACTCCCGCCGACATCGACCGCCACTTGGCGAATGTGGCGGAGGGCCAACTGGACCTGACGACGGCACCGTTGATCTCGGCGTGGGGCCGCAAGGCATAACACTCTTCGGTGCCATTTCAGCCCGTCCGGCGTTTGAGGACGAGGCCGTCCAGGCCGATACGGGGGCAAGGGGCGAAGCCCCAAAAAGAGGGCGCCCCAGGGCGACGGAGTCGCGATTCGGGAAGGGGCGGGATTGGGGAAAGGGCCCCGCAGGGCCCCACCCCCGGCGGTCTACCGCCCCGGCGGCCTCGCCCCCACCCGCCCCACGGCCACACCCCCCGCCCGACACCCCACCCCCACAGCCCCACGCACCCCCACCCCACCCAACCGAGCCGCAAGAAAGGCCCCCGTAAACGCATCCCCGGCCCCGGTCGAGTCCCGAGCCACCACACCGACCCCCGCCCCCACCCGTTCCCGCACCACCCCACCGCGAGCGACGACGGCCCCCTCGGCCCCCTGCTTCACCACCACCTCCGCGAACCGCAGGCTCAACTTCGCCGCCGCCCCCTCCCCGTCCGGCACCCCCGCCAGCAGCTCCGCCTCGTCCCGGCTGGGCAGCAGCACATCGACGCCGTCCACGAGCCCCAGAAACCTCTCCACCCCCAACTCCCGGAGGAATCCCGCCGATGCGGGGTCCACACTCACCGGCACCCCACGCGCGCGTGCTGCCCTCAGCGCGACCGCCGCGACCGCCCTGCTGGGTTCGGCGAAGAACAGATACCCCGACAGATGCAGCCACCCGACCCCGTCGAGCAGCTCCGGAGACCAGTCGTCGGCGCAGAGCCGCAGCGACGCCCCGCTGTCCGTGAGGAACGTCCGCTCGGCGGCGGCCTCCCCGTCGACCAGGCAGATCACCGTCCCGGTGGTCGCCTCGGGGTCGACGACCAGCCGCGGCCGCACCCCCGCGCGCGTGAGCGCCTCCTCGTGCCAGGCCGCCGAGTCCGCCCCCACCCGCCCGAGGAGCCGCACGTCCGGACATCCCTCGTACGCCGCCCAGCAGGCCACGTTCGCCCCCGCGCCGCCCGGCACCGTACGGATCTCCGCCACGGTGTCGGTGCCCTGCGCGAGGGGGCCGCGGTGCCGCGCGACCACATCGGTGACGACGTCCCCGACGACCAGGAGCGCGCCGCCGCCTCCAGGAACCCCGAAGCGCCCCGCCACCCCTCTCACCGTCCCTCCGCCCAGGCCCCCGCCACCCGCCCCGCGACCCGCACATTCCCCCGTACCGCCGCGAGGTTGGCCGCCAAGGACGCCCCCTCGGTGTGCCGGGCCAGATAGTCCAGCAGGAAGGGCGTGACCGCCTGCCCCGAGATGCCCCGCTCGTCGCAGGCCCGCAGCGCGTCGGCCAGCACGCGCGCGTGGAGAGCGGGATCGAGCTGCTCGGCCTCGGGCACCGGGTTCGCCACGATCAACGCCGAGTCCGGGACGCCCAGTTGATCGTGGGCGCGCATCACCTCGGCCACCTCCCGCGGCGTCCGCAGGGTCCAGTCGACCGGATGCCCGGAGTCGGCCAGATAGAAGCCGGGGAAGCGGTCCGTGCCGTACCCGGCCACGGCGACGCCCAGTGTCTCCAGGCGCTGCAGCGTCGCGGCCACGTCCAGGATCGACTTCACGCCCGCACACACGACCGTGATCCGGGTGCGGGCGAGCAGCCCCAGGTCCGCGGACTCGTCCTGCGTCGCGGTCCACTCCCGGTGCACCCCGCCGAGCCCGCCCGTCGCGAACACCCGCACCCCCGCGCGCGCGGCGAGCAGCGCCGTCCCGGACACCGTGGTCGCCCCGCTCGCGCCCGTCGCGACCGCGAGCGCCAGGTCCCGGTGGCCCAGCTTGCGCAGCCCCTCCTGGTTGGCGATCCGCTCCAACTGGCCCTTGTCCAGGCCCACGTGGGGCCGCCCGTCCAGGACGGCGATCGTCGCGGGCACGGCTCCCTGTTCCCGTACGACGTCCTCGAGCTCCCGCGCCACCTGGAGATTGCGTGGGCGCGGCAGCCCGTGCGCGATGATCGTGGACTCCAGGGCCACCACGGGCCGTCGCGCCGCGACGGCTTCCCGCACCTCTTCGGACACCACCAACACGGGCCTGCCTCCTGCCTGTCGGGTCTCCTCCTCATCCCTGGCGGGCGGTGGCCCCCGCCAAACCCCGCGCACCACGGCAGCTAGGGTGACCGGCCATGACCACAAATGATCAGTCCGTCGCCGCCGTTGGCTCCTTCGCCGTCCACATTCCGGATGTCGAGCTGGAGGTCGAGCAGCTCGACCCCGACCAGATCGTCTCGGGCACGCCGGTCGTCACGGGGAAGGTCCTGTGGGAGTCCGCCGACGGCAAGCAGCTGCGCGGCATCTGGCAGATCACCCCGGGCGTGGTCACCGACACCGAGGCCAACGAGCTCTTCGTGGTCGTCAGCGGGCGTGCCACCGTCGAGGTCGAGGGCGGCACGACCCTGGAGCTCGGCCCGGGCGTCGCGGCGGTCCTGCGCGAGGGCGACCGCACGACGTGGACCGTGCACGAGACGCTGCGCAAGGCGTACCACATCACGCTCGCCTGAACTCCCTTACGACCAGGGCCTGTCCGGCGGATCGGGCCCTAGGGCCTTTTGGTGTCCTTCGGGCGCGGTGTGAACAGGGCGAGCCCCGCGAGCGGCAGCAGCAGGGACGCCGCCGCGAGGTTCAGCCAGGCGTAGCTCGCCGTCGCCACCACCAGGCCCGCCACCGTGCTGCCCACGCCGGCCGCCGCGCTCGTCGTCAGGTCCGACAGGCCCTGGGCGGCGGGGCGCGCGGCCTGCGGCACGGAGTCGGTGAGCAGCGCCGAGCCCGACACGAGCGCCGCCGACCAGCCGAGCCCCAGCAGGAAGAGCCCGGCGGCGATCTGTCCGTGGCTGCCGCCCGCCGTCCCCGCGAGCAGCGCCGCGCAGGAGAGCAGCCCCACCGCGAGCCCGATCACGGCGAACCGCCCCAGCCGGTCGGACAGATACCCCATGACGGGCGAGAACGCGTACATCCCCGCGACGTGCCCGCTGATCACCAGGCCGATGAGGTCGATGCTCGCGCCGTGGTGCCCCAGGTCCACCGGCGTCATCGACATGATCGACACCATTGCGGTGTGCGCCACGGCGACCGTCACGAGCGCGAGCCGGGCCCGCGGCGAGGCGGCCACGGCCGCCAACCCGGCCCGGACGGAACGCCCTTCGGTGGACTGCTCCGCCTCCGGTGCCAGGGCGCGCGCGGTGAGCAGCGGGTCGGGGCGCAGCAGCAGCTGCACCACCGCGGCCGCGATCAGGAACACCCCCGTCGCCCACACGAACGGCCCGGCCTCCGCGGGGACGCCGAGCCCCGAGACGCTGCGGCCCGCGGGCGCCGCGATGTTCGGTCCGGCCACCGCGCCGATCGTGGTGGCCCACACGACGTTCGAGATGGCCCGCGCGCGGTGCGCCGGTTCGGCCAGGTCGGCCGCCGCGTACCGGGCCTGCAGATTGGCCGTGGAGGCCGCGCCGAACCCGGCGAGCCCGAGCAGCAGCAGCGGGAAGATCCCCGCGACGGCGGCCACCACCGTGACGACGGCCCCGGACGCGCCGATCAGATACGCCAGTACGAGCCCGGCCCGCCGCCCCCGCGCCGTCATCAGGGCGGCCAGCGGCACCGCGAGCACCGCGGACCCGACGACGCTCGCGGTGGACGCGAGACCGGACAGCGCCTCGTCCCCGCTGACCTGCTTGGCCAGCACCGCGGCGAGCGCGATGCCCGTGGCGGTCCCGAGCCCGCCGAGTATCTGGCTCGCGATCAGGACGGCGGAGGTCCGGCGCCGCAGCGCGGGCAGGTCTGCTGCCGCCACGGGGGTGGCGTCGGGCCGCCGCTCGGCGGAGTTCGGTATGAGCACCGGCGCAGTGTGGCAGCACCCACCGGCCGGGCGACATGGGACGGCGCGGCCGGATCCCTGAGGAGGATCCCTCAGAACAGCGGCTGCGGCAGCACCCCTTCGAGCGCGAGCAGCTGCCGCTTCGTCTCCAGGCCGCCGCCGAACCCACCGATGCCGCCGTCGCTCTCCACGACCCGGTGGCACGGCACCACCACGGGCAGGGGATTGGCGCCCATCGCGATGCCCACGGCCTGGGCCGCGCCGGGCTGGCCGACGCGGCTCGCCAGGTCCCCGTAGCCCACGACCGTGCCGTAGGGGACGCCGGTCGCGAGCTCGCGCAGCACCTGGCGGTTGAAGCCCGCGATCAGGCTCCAGTCCAGAGGCAGCTCGAAGTCGCGCCGCTCGCCCGCGAAGTACGCCCTCAACTGCCGTATGGGCTCGGCGAGCAGCGGGGAGCCGGGCGCCTCGACCGGCTCGGTCCCCAGGCGGGACCCGAGCCGCTCGAGCGCCTTGTCGCGCACGTCCCCGGCCGCGTGGAAGACGACGTTCACCAAGCCGTCCTCCGTCGCGGCGAGCAGCAGCGGGCCGATGTCGCTGCCGACGACGGCCCAGACGAGCCGCTGCGTGCCCTGCCCGGTGGCGTCCTGCCCAGTGGCGTTCATGCGGACCACCGTACGACGGGCCACTGACAACGGCCCTGGCCTCGGGGACTAGCCCTCGCGCAGCGCCGACCGCACCACGTCGGGCACGTTGGTGATGATCCCGTCCACGCCGAAGCCCGCCACCCGCTTCGTGGCCGGAGCGTCGTTGACGGTCCACGTGAAGATCTCCAGGGGCTTGCCGTGCGGGCCCTTGAGCGCGTGGATCGCGGAGACGTAGTCGTCGGAGATCGTCGTGTGCGAGGAGTTGATCTGGTCGGAGAACTCCGCGTACGCGGGCAGTTCGGCGGCCTTGGGCGTGCCGAGGAAGCCCGTCTTGATGTCCGGCCGAAGGGCGTGCACCGTCTTCACGCTGTCCGCGCTGAAGCTCTGGATGACGAGCTTCCGCTTCACGTGGTGCTTGTCGAGCCAGCCCGTCCTGCGCAGCACCTGAAGCCCCTGCTTCTCGATGCCGGGGTAGAGCTCGGGCTTCTTGAACTCGAAGACCAGGCTCTGGTGGTTGCGCTCGACCCGGTTCATGTACTGCTTCAGCGTCGGCACGCGCTGACCCGCGTACTTGGGGTCGAACCAGCTGCCCGCGTCGAGCTTCGCGATCTCCGCCGCCGTGAAGTCGGCGACCTTCCACGGCGCCCGGTCCGGGAAGACCTCCTCCACGTCGGTGGTCCTCTTCAGGGTGTCGTCGTGCATGATGACCAACTCGCCGTCCTTGGTGCGCTGGACGTCGTTCTCGACCCAGCGGAACCCCATGTCAGCGGCCTTGTCGATGGCTGCGAGAGTGTTCTCCGGCGCGTATCCGGAGGCGCCGCGGTGGGCGACGACCAGGGGCCTGCCGTGCTTGCTCGCTATGGAGGCGGCAGCGGACGGAGCCGACGCCTTCGGAGCGGGCGCGGCGGAAGCGGTGGCGGAGGGGAGGACGAGTGCACCGGCGCCCAGCAGGGCGGCGGTGGTGGCAGCGGCGGCGCGTGCGTACACGGGTACTCCTCGCGTTCGTGCGATCACAGACCGGTCGAGGGTGACAGCGCTGGGCCAACGGGAGACAGGTGCAGGATGGCCACAGGTTGAACGGAGTGACCCCAGACGTGAATCCCACGCGCGGGGGTTGGGTTTCTTTGCCGGAAAATCGTTCGTACGTTCCGGAGTGAGCTTTACTCTCTGCCTCAGCCCGCGGTCGGTCTCCCGGCGTCGGGGGACGGGCTGGGACGGTCCGGGGCATTCAGGCACAACAGGCGGAAGGGCAACCGCGGATGCAGGGCACGGTCGACGGTTTCAGCTACGGAGTCGTCACCCCGGTAGTGGCGTACCTGATGGCTTGTCTGGGCGGAGCGCTCGGACTGCGCTGCACGACCAGATCCCTCCTTGTCGCACAGTCCTGGCGGCCCGGCTGGCTCGCCCTCGGCTCGGCGGCGATCGGCTCCGGGATATGGACCATGCACTTCATCGCGATGATGGGCTTCACCGTCAAGGAAGTCCCCATCCACTACGACAAGGCCACCACCTTCGCGAGCCTGGCCGTCGCCATCGTGATGGTCGGCATCGGGATCTTCATCGTCGGCTACCGCGGCGCGACCGGGACGGCCCTGTTCACCGGCGGCACCATCACCGGGCTCGGCGTCGCGTCGATGCACTACCTGGGAATGGCCGGTATGCGTCTACGCGGGACGCTGCAGTACAACACCCTCACGGTTTCCGCCTCCGTCGTCATCGCCGTCGTCGCCGCCTGCGCGGCGCTCTGGGCCGCCGCTCAGGTCAGGGGCTTCCTGTGGAGCCTGGGCGCGAGCCTCGTCATGGGCCTGGCCGTGACCGGCATGCACTACACGGGCATGGCCGCGCTCAGCGTCCATCTGCACGGCTCGACCGCGCTGCCGCCCGGTGACTCGCCCGCCGAGCTGCTCGCGCCCATGATGATCGGGCCGCTCGCCTTCCTGCTGCTCGCGGGCGTGGTCGTGATGTTCGACCCGCTGATGGTCATGGGCAAGGCCGACACCAGGGCCCACCTGAGCGCCCGCCGCCCGCCCTACCCCGTGCCCCGCTCCGGCGACCGCGCGGTCCCGCGCTCCGGCGACCGCCGCCCCCCGCGCATCGGCCGCAGGCCCCCGTCGCGGCCCGGCCGCCGCAGCCCGCAGAAGCGCTGAGCCGGGGCGGGTGGCCGGCGGGTGGCCGGCGGGAGGCCAAGGGCGCCGAGCCGCTGATCGGACCCGGTTGTCAGTGGGGAGTCGTACGGTGGTTTCCATGCGGCCCGTATCCAAGATCGAACGCACGGTGGCACCTTTCGAGGTCGTCAGCCCGTACCAGCCCAGCGGCGACCAGCCGACGGCCATCGCCGAGCTGGACCAGCGCATCCGAGCAGGCGAGAAGGACGTCGTCCTGCTCGGCGCGACCGGTACCGGAAAGTCGGCCACCACCGCGTGGATGATCGAGAAGCTCCAGCGCCCCACGCTCGTGATGGCGCCGAACAAGACGCTGGCCGCCCAGCTGGCCAACGAGTTCCGCGAGCTCCTGCCGAACAACGCGGTCGAGTACTTCGTCTCGTACTACGACTACTACCAACCCGAGGCATACGTCCCGCAGTCGGACACCTACATCGAGAAGGACTCGTCGATCAACGAGGAGGTGGAGCGCCTCCGCCACTCCGCGACGAACTCCCTGCTCACCCGGCGTGACGTGGTCGTGGTCGCCTCCGTCTCCTGCATCTACGGCCTCGGCACCCCGCAGGAGTACGTGGACCGCATGGTCCCCCTGAAGGTCGGCGACGAGATCGACCGCGACCAGCTCCTGCGCCGCTTCGTCGACATCCAGTACACGCGCAACGACGTGGCGTTCACCCGCGGCACCTTCCGCGTCCGCGGCGACACCATCGAGATCTTCCCGGTCTATGAGGAACTGGCCGTCCGCATCGAGATGTTCGGCGACGAGATCGAGGCCCTCTCCACGCTCCACCCCCTCACCGGCGAGGTCATCAGCGACGACGACCACCTCTACGTCTTCCCGGCCTCGCACTACGTGGCGGGCCCGGAGCGCATGGAGAAGGCGGTCAACGGCATCGAGAAGGAGCTCACGGAGCGCCTGGACGAGCTGGAGAAGCAGGGCAAGATGCTGGAGGCCCAGCGCCTGCGCATGCGCACCACGTACGACCTGGAGATGCTCCGCCAGATCGGCTCCTGCTCCGGCGTGGAGAACTATTCGATGCACTTCGACGGCCGCGACCCCGGCAGCCCGCCGCACACCCTCCTCGACTACTTCCCGGACGACTTCCTCCTCGTCCTGGACGAGTCGCACGTCACGGTCCCGCAGATCGGCGCGATGTACGAGGGCGACGCCTCCCGCAAGCGCACCCTCGTCGACCACGGCTTCCGGCTGCCCTCCGCGCTCGACAACCGCCCGCTGAAGTGGGAGGAGTTCCAGGAGCGCATCGGCCAGACCGTCTACCTCTCCGCGACCCCGGGGAAGTACGAGCTGTCGCGCGGCGACGGCTATGTGGAACAGATCATCCGCCCCACCGGCCTCGTCGACCCGGAGGTCGTCGTGAAGCCCACGGAGGGCCAGATCGACGACCTGGTGCACGAGATCCGCACGCGCACCGAGAAGGACGAGCGCGTCCTGGTCACCACGCTCACCAAGAAGATGGCCGAGGACCTCACCGACTACTTCCTCGAACTGGGCATCCAGGTCCGCTATCTGCACAGCGACGTGGACACGCTCCGCCGCGTCGAGCTCCTGCGCGAGCTGCGCGCCGGCGAGTTCGACGTCCTGGTCGGCATCAACCTCCTCCGTGAGGGCCTCGACCTGCCCGAGGTCTCCCTCGTGGCGATCCTGGACGCCGACAAGGAGGGCTTCCTGCGCTCCGGCACCTCGCTGATCCAGACCATCGGCCGCGCGGCGCGCAACGTCTCGGGCCAGGTCCACATGTACGCGGACAAGATCACCCCGGCGATGGAGAAGGCCATCGACGAGACGAACCGCCGCCGGGAGAAGCAGATCGCGTACAACAAGGAGAAGGGCATCGACCCCCAGCCCCTCCGCAAGAAGATCAACGACATCGTGGCCACGATCGCCCGCGAAGAGGTCGACACGGAGCAGCTGCTCGGCTCCGACTACCGCAAGCCGAAGGACGGAAAGGGCGCCAAGGCCCCCGTCCCCTCGCTCGGCGGCGCTCACGACAAGGCGGGCGCGGCCACCGCGAAGGCCGCCAAGCCCGCCAAGGGCAAGACCGCGGCGAAGGTCCCCACCGACCGGCCCGCCGCCGAACTCGCCGAGCAGATCGAGGAGATGACCGAGCGGATGCGCGCGGCCGCCGCCGACCTGCAGTTCGAGATCGCCGCACGCCTGCGGGACGAGGTGTCGGAGATGAAGAAGGAGCTTCGTCAGATGAGGGAGGCGGGCCAGGCATAGCCGGTGTGTTGCAGGACCGACACAAAGTCCTGCCCGGGGTGCGGAGCCGTCCGCGCCAGTGCATAGGGTTGCTGGGCGACCGCGCCGACAGAGCGGTCGCCCAGGGCAGTTCGAGAGGGGACAGCGCGTGACGGTCAACATGACCAAGGGTCAGGCCATCAGCCTGCAGAAGAACGACGGGGGCGCCCTGACCGCGGTGCGCATGGGGCTCGGCTGGCAGGCGGCCCCCAGGCGCGGCCTGTTCGGCTCCCGCACCCGCGAGGTCGACCTGGACGCGTCGGCGGTGCTCTTCGCCGACAAGCAGCCGGTCGACGTGGTCTTCTTCCGCCACTTGGTCAGCGACGACGGCTCGGTCCGGCACACCGGCGACAACCTGGTCGGCGGCGCGGGCCAGGGCGGCGACGACGAGTCCATCCTCGTCGACCTGCAGCGGGTCCCGGTCCACATCGACCAGATCGTCTTCACGGTGAACTCGTTCACCGGCCAGACGTTCCAGGAGGTGCAGAACGCCTTCTGCCGCATCGTCGACGAGACCAACGGCCAGGAGCTGGCCCGCTACACCCTGGACGGGGGCGGCCAGTACACCGCCCAGATCATGGCGAAGGTCCACCGGGTGGGCGGCGGCTGGCAGATGACGGCCCTCGGCAACCCCGCGAACGGCCGGACGTTCCAGGACCTGATGCCGGCGATCCTGCCGCACCTGTAGAGCGCTGCCCACAGCGCTCTGAGAGAAGCCTGACGAGGGGGACGAAGGCGATGACGGCCGAACTGGTCCGGGGGCAGAACCACCCGCTCCCCGGGAACCGACTGGAAATCCGCGTCTCGGTCGGCAAGCCGATCGTGGCCGGGGCCACGCTCTGCGACGACCAGGGCAAGGTGCGCGGGACCGAGTGGGTGGCCCATCCCGGTGCCCCCACCCTGCCCGGCCTCGAAGTGCCCAAGCAGGCGGCCGCCGACCACCGCCTCGCCGTCGACCTGGACGCCGTCCCGGACGCCGTCCACCAGGTCAACGTGCTGCTCTCGCTCCCCGTCGGCGTGGGCGGCCCGGTCCGCTTCGGCGCCCTGGCCGCCCCCTTCGTCGCGGTCACCGGACTCGACGGCACCGAGGTCGCCAGCTACACGATCACGGACCTGGACGCCGAGTCCGCCGTCGTCGCCCTGGAGATCTACCGCAGGCAGGGCGCCTGGAAGGTGCGCGCCGTCGGCCAGGGCTACGCGGGCGGCCTCGCCGACATGCTCGTCGACCAGGGCCTGCCCCAGGCCCGCGAGCTCGCGGGCACCATCAACGAGGCGGTGGCGCAGGGCCTCGCCCGCTCGGTCGCCGCCCCGCCCCCGCGCCCGCCGGACGAGGCCCGGGTGCGGGCGGGGACCCAGGGCAACGGCACGCCGCTCGCCGACGGCGCCTCTCCCTCCGTGCAGCCGTCCGCCGACGGCCCGTCGAACACGGCCCCGGCGGACGCACCGTCCACCGGCGGCCCCGTCAACTACAGCCACCCCGGCCGCCAGACCACCGCCCCGCCACCGCCCGCGCCCACCGCGCCCCCGGCCGCCCCCGGACAGCCCGCCCAGCCCGTGGCGGGCGACGCGACCGGCTGGTCCATGGACGAGCGGCTCTACAACCAGGTGTGGGGCATGTTCGAGGACCTGGCCCGCACGGTCTCCGCGTACCGCAGCGCCGTGGACTTCGCCGACTCCCGCATGGAGCAGGAGCTCGACCGCGCCCTGTCCGACCCGCGCAGCCGCATCGGGGGAGCGGGTGACACCGCGCGCGAGGCCGCCCAGGCCAAGCACGCCGACCTCGTCGACCAGGCCCGGGCCGCCCTCGACCGCGACCTGGCCCAGCTCACCGCCGAGTCCGACGTGGTCGAGCCCGCCCTGCCCCCGGCCTACGCCTCCTGGGACAACCCCGTCTGGCACGGCTACCGCGCCCCGTTCGAGATCCCGATGGCGCTGCGTCTGGGCGACCTCAGCCTGGCCGAGACGCCCGATCTGCGGATCCCGATGCTGGTCCGGCTGCCCCTGGAGCGCGGCCTGTGGATCGACAGCGGCCGCTCCGCCGCCGACTCCCTGGCCGACGCGGACGAGGTGCGCCGCCGCGCCATGGAGAGCGCCGTCGCCCATGCCGCCCGGCTCCTCGCGGTCTACCCCGCGCGGGAGTTCGCGGTGCACGTCATCGACCCGGCGGGCAGCGCCACGGGCGCCCTGGCCCCGCTGGTCGCCTCCGGTGTCCTGGACGAGCCGCCCGCCTCCGGGGCCGCCGGGGTCTCCGCCGTCCTGGCCCGGCTCACCCAGCGCGTCGACCTGGTGCAGATGGCCGTCCGCGGCGGCGCCGCCGACTCGCTGCCCCCGGACCTGGACACCGCCGAGCAGCTCCTGATCGTCAACGACTTCCCGCACGGCTTCGACGACCGCGCGGTCACCCAGCTCCGCTACCTCGCCGACGAGGGCCCGGCCGTCGGCGTGCACCTCATGCTGGTCGCCGACCGGGAGGACGCCGCGGGGTACGGCCCGCTGCTCGACCCGCTCTGGCGCTCCCTGCTCCGCCTCACGCCGGTGCCCGACGACCACCTCGCCGACCCGTGGGTGGGGCACGCGTGGACGTACGAGCCACCGGCCGCCCCCGCGGGCAGCCGCGTCCTCGAGGACGTCCTGGCCAAGGTCGCGGAGGCCCGCAGGACCCGGGGGCGTTGACGGTAAAGACCTCCTGACCAGGTCTTTTGGCTCTTGTTTGCCATCCCCTTTACCTAACCTTGGTAATTCGCGTACTCTCTTCCTGCGGAGGGGAGTACTCCCGTACGCGACGTACCCGTCAATACGGACCGCCATCGGTCCCGGGGCGTCGGCCCGGCAGGCGCGCAGAGCGCCTCGGGTGGAAGAGACCTCCGGCAGCGACGACGCTGATCAAGTAGCCGTACGACGCCGGAGGCGCAGTGGACGTTTCAATGACCCTGTGGGTACTGACCATCGTTGGTCTGTGTGCCCTGATCGCGGTCGACTTCTTCATCGGGCGCAAGCCCCATGACGTGTCGATCAAGGAAGCCGGCATCTGGACGGTCGTCTGGATCGTGCTCGCCGCCCTCTTCGGCATCGGCCTGCTCATCGCGGGCGAGAGCCAGGCGTCCGGCGAGTTCTTCGCGGGCTTCATCACCGAGAAGTCGCTCAGTGTCGACAACCTCTTCGTCTTCATCCTGATCATGGCGAAGTTCTCGGTGCCGACCCACCTGCAGCAGCGCGTGCTGCTCTTCGGTGTGCTGATCGCCCTCGTCCTGCGCGCGATCTTCATCGCCGCAGGCGCCGCGATCATCGCGAGCTTCTCCTGGGTCTTCTACATCTTCGGCGCGTTCCTGATCTACACCGCCTGGAAGCTCATCCAGGAGGCGCGCTCCGACGAGGAGGACGAGGAGTTCGAGGAGAACCGCCTCCTGAAGTCCATCGAGAAGAAGTTCGGCGTCGCCGACCGCTACCACGGCACGAAGCTCTTCATCGTGGAGCACGGCAAGAAGATCATGACGCCGCTCCTGGTCGTCATGCTCGCCATCGGCATGACCGACGTCCTGTTCGCGATGGACTCCATCCCCGCGATCTTCGGCCTCACCCAGGACCCGTACATCGTCTTCACGGCCAACGCCTTCGCCCTGATGGGCCTGCGGCAGCTGTACTTCCTCATCGGCGGCCTGCTGAAGAAGCTGGTCCACCTCAGCTACGGCCTGTCGGTCATCCTCGGCTTCATCGGCGTGAAGCTCGTCCTGCACGCCCTGCACGAGAACGGGGTGCATGTCCCCGAGATCTCCATCCCGGTCTCGCTCGGCGTCATCTGCGGCGTCCTGGTGATCACCACGATCACCAGCCTGATCGCCTCCAAGAAGCAGGAGGAGCGGGAAGCGGCCGAAGCGGCTCAGAAGGACAGCATCGAAGCCTGACCGCGTCGGGCGTAGGAATTATCGGCACCGGGAGCGGTGCGCGGCCGATTGTCGCGCACCACTCCCGGTGCTTGTTTGTGCGGTGGGCGCGGCGCCCGCCCGGGGCGCGCGGGCCAGGGGAGGCACCCATGCGTTTCTGCCAGATCATCGACTTCGAAACCGACCGCATCGACGAGATGCGGGAGCTGATCGGCCAGTTCGACCAGCAGAACGCCGGCCGTGCAGGCGGCCCCACGCACCGGATCATCCTCCAGGACCGCGACAATCCGCGGCGCTACCTCGTCATCGTCGAGTTCGCCTCGCACGAGGACGCGGTCCGCAACAACGAACGCCCCGAGACGCAGCAGCTCTCCGAGCGGCTCATCGCGATGTGCACGCGCCGGCCCGGCTTCACCGACTGCGACGTACGGGAGATGACCGAGCTGAAGTAGCGGACGCCCGTATGCCGCTGAAGTAGCGGCCCCCGAGCCTCCGGGAGACCATCGGAGGCATGATCACTCGGCTCCGCCCGCTCGTCACGCAGTGGACGGCCGTGGTGCCGGTCATCGCGGCCATCCTGCTCGCCCTCACCTGGGGCCGGGACCTGCCCGGCGGCGTCGTCGCCCTGGTGACCCTGGTCCTGGCCGGCGCGGTCCTCGCCGCCGTCCACCACGCGGAGGTGATCGCCCACCGGGTCGGTGAGCCCTTCGGCTCGCTGGTCCTCGCCGTCGCGGTCACGATCATCGAGGTCGCGCTGATCGTCACCCTCATGGCCGACGGCGGCGACAAGAGTGCCACCCTGGCCCGCGACACCGTCTTCGCCGCCGTGATGATCACCTGCAACGGCATCGTCGGCATCTGCCTGCTGGTCGGCGCCCTCCGCCACGGCATGGCCGTCTTCAATCCCGAGGGCACCGGCGCGGCCCTCGCCACCGTCGCCACACTGGCCACCCTCGGCCTCGTCCTGCCGACGTTCACCACCAGCAAGCCGGGACCCGAGTACTCCACGTCCCAGCTGGTCTTCGCCGCCGTCGCCTCGATCGCCCTGTACGGGCTCTTCGTCGCCACCCAGACCGTGCGCCACCGCGACTACTTCCTGCCGATCACCCGCGACGGCCATGTGGTCGACGCCGACGACCACGCCGAACCGCCCTCCTCGCGCACCGCCCTGATCAGCGTGGGCATGCTCCTGCTCGCCCTGATCGGCGTCGTCGGGCTCGCCAAGGGCGTCTCGCCGACGATCGAGTCGGGCGTGGAGAGCGCCGGGATGCCGCACGCCGTGGTCGGTGTCGTCATCGCGCTGCTCGTCCTGCTCCCCGAGACCATCGCCGCGCTGCGCGCCACCCGCCGCGACCGGGTCCAGACCAGCCTCAACCTGGCCCTCGGCTCCGCGATGGCCAGCATCGGCCTGACCGTCCCCGCCGTGGCCATCGCGACGGTCTGGCTGTCGGGGCCGCTGGTGCTCGGCCTCTCCGCGACCCACATGGTGCTGCTCACCCTCACGATGATCGTCAGCACCCTCACGGTCGCTCCCGGACGGGCCACCCCCTTGCAGGGCGGGGTCCATCTGGTGCTCTTCGCCGCCTACTTGGAGCTCGCCGTCACGCCGTGACCGGCTCCGGCGTCACGCCGTGACCGGCACCGTCTCCGGCGCCGGACGGGTCTCGGGGAGCAGCGCGAAGCACCCCAGGCTCAGCAGCGCGATGCCCGTCAGATACGCCGCGACACCCCACGGCGTCCCCTCGCCGCTCGCCGCAGCCGTCGCCACGATCGGCGTGAGCGCGCCCCCGAGCACCCCGCCCAGGTTGTAGCCCACCGCCGCGCCCGTGCACCGGACCCGGGGCGCGTACAGCTCCGGCAGATACGCGGCGATCACCGCGAACATCGTGATGAACGCGAGCAGCGCCCCCAGGAAGCCGCAGAACATCAGCAGCGGCTGCCCCGTCGCGAGCAGCGCCACCATCGGGAACATCCACAGCGCCGCGGCCGCCGAGCCCGCCAGACACAGCGGCCGCCGCCCGAAGCGGTCACCCAGCAGCGCCACCACCGGAGTCAGCGAGCCCTTCACCACGACGGCCGCCATGATGCAGGTCAGCATGACCGTGCGGCTCACCCCGAGCTGCTCCACTCCGTAGGCGAGCGACCAGGTCGTCACCGCGTAGAACACCGCGTACCCCACGGCCAGGGCGCCCGCCGTGAGCAGCACCAACCGCCAGTGTCCGCGCACCACTTCGGCGAGCGGCACGCGCGCGTGCTCGTCGAGTTCCAGGAAGTCGGGGCTCTCCGCGAGCGAGGTGCGCAGCGCGAGCCCGGCCACCGCGAGGACGCCGGCCACCCAGAACGGCACCCGCCACCCCCAGGCCGCGAACTCCGCGTCGGTGAGCGTCAAGGAGAGCGCCAGCATGATGCCGTTGGCGAGCAGGAACCCCAACGACGGCCCGATCTGCGGGAAGCTCGACCACAGCGCGCGCCGCTCGGGCGGGGCGTGCTCGGCGGTCAGCAGCACCGCACCGCCCCACTCGCCGCCGAGCCCGAGCCCCTGGAGGAAACGCAGCACAAGGAGGAGCACGGGAGCGGCGGTCCCGATCGTCCCGTACGTCGGTACGCAGCCGACCGCGACCGTCGCGACCCCGGTGAGCAGCAGCGATCCGATGAGCACGGGCCGCCGCCCCCGCCGGTCCCCGATGTGCCCGAAGAGCATCGACCCGAGCGGCCGCGCCACGAAGCCCACTCCGAATGTCGCGAAGGCCGCGAGAGTTCCCGCCAGCGGCGAGAAGCTCGGAAAGAACAGCGGCCCGAGCACCAGGGCGGCCGCGGTGCCGTAGACGAAGAAGTCGTAGAACTCGATGGCGGTCCCGACCAGCGAGGCAGCGGCGAGCCGGGGCAGGGACGGGGGAGCGGGGGGTGATGAAGCGGTACGCATGCCGCGTCAACTACCCGCCGTCACCACGAGTTACGGGGGCGCGCGGAAGCCCGGCGCGGCTTCAGCCGTACGTCAGGGTGGACGTCAGTACGTGACCGTGATGCGCCGCCCCGGCCCGTCCACCCGCACCACGCCCCCGTACGGGATCACCACCTGCGGGTCCGTGTGCCCGAAGTCCACGTCGAAGACGGCCATCATGTCCGGCGCGTAGGCGTCGAGGGCCCGCAGCACGGCCTCCCGCTGCCCGCGCGCGTATGCCTCCCGGGCCGCCGCGTCGTTGCGCTGCGTGAGCGACTGGCGCTTAGGGCGGGCCATCAGGAGGGCGGGGAAGCGGCTCAGCAGACCGCGCTCGCCCATGGAGCGCAGAACGCGGAACACCTCTTCGGCGGTGGGGAGTTCCTCGGAGGTCTCCAGGAACAGCACCCGTCCGTCGTACGTGGACAGGTCCTCGGCGATCGCCCGGTCCGCCATCAGGAGCCACGACAGGATCTCCAGGTTGCCGCCCCAGGAGCGGCCCTCCACGACGCGCTCGGGGCGGCGCCAGGTCCAGCCTCCGGCCGGCTCGGTCGGCGGCTCGCCCGCGAAATTCGCCGGGTCGTCCCACGGCAGGTCGACGTCGCGAAAGCGCTCGGTGGGGCGCAGCTCGTAGGGCCCCGGGGTGAACAGCGCGGCCCGCAGCGAGTCCGCCGTCGGACCGGCCATGGCGCCGGGGCGGCCGAACTCGCACATCACGCTGCCGCCGTGGAAGCCGACGACGCCCGCGTCACAGAGATAGGCGAGGAGGTTCGTGTTGTCGCTGAAGCCGAAGAACGGCTTCGGGTTCGCCCGGATCAACTCCCGGTCCAGATGCGGCAGGACGGTGATCTGGTCGTCGCCCCCGATGCTCGCGATGACCGCCTTGATGCCGGGATCGGCGAACGCGGCGTTGATGTCGGCGGCCCGCTCCTCGGCGCTCGCGCCCATCTTCCGGGTCGTCGGATACTCCACCGGTTCGAGGCCGAACTCCTCGCGCAGCCGACGCAGCCCCAACTCGTAGGGGAGCGGGAACAGTCCGGGCAGTCCCGCCGAGGGGGACAGGACCGCGACGCGGTCGCCGGGCGACGGCTTCGGCGGGTAGACGGGCTCTTCGGGGGAGGCGTTCATGGCGGGAGCCTAGACAGCCCGCTACGAAGACCGCACATGAGATTCCGTACGGGTGCCGTGATAGACCTCCCTCAGGCGCCGACCACTGGAGGACCGTATGACTGCCCGCACCCTCGCCACCGCCCCGATCATGATCCTGAACGGGCCGAACCTGAACGTCCTGGGCAAGCGCCAGCCCGAGATCTACGGCTCCGACACGCTCGCCGACGTCGAGGCCCTGTGCGCCAAGGCGGCCGCCGCGCACGGCGGGACCGTCGACCTCAGGCAGTCCAACCACGAGGGTGAGTTGGTGGACTGGATCCACGAGGCGCGTGAGCACCACGTGGGCATCGTCATCAACCCCGCCGCCTACTCCCACACGTCGGTCGCGATTCTGGACGCACTCAACGCCTGCGACGGTCTTCCCGTCGTGGAGGTCCACATCTCCAACGTCCACCAGCGCGAGGCATTCCGGCACCACAGCTATGTGTCGCAGCGCGCGGACGGCGTGATCGCGGGGTGCGGCGTGCAGGGGTACGTGTTCGGGGTGGAGCGCGTGGCGGCGCTCGTCACCGCCGCCACCGCTCCTACCGCCGGATAACTCCCGTACGCACCGGGCCTGTTCGGCTCACCAGCCGCGTGCGCGCCACTCCGCCAGGTGCGGGCGCTCGGCGCCCAGCGTCGTGTCGTTGCCGTGCCCGGGGTAGACCCACGTCTCGTCCGGGAGGGTCCCGAAGATCTTCGTCTCCACGTCCTCGATGAGGCTCGCGAACTTCTCCGGGTCCTTCCAGGTGTTGCCGACGCCTCCGGGAAAGAGGCAGTCGCCGGTGAAGACGTGCGGGTGGCCGTGCGGGTCGTCGTAGACGAGCGCGATCGAGCCCGGGGTGTGGCCCACCAGGTGGCGGGCGGTGAGCGTGATGCGCCCGAACCGGATCGTGTCCCCGTCGTCGACCGCCACGTCCGTCGGCACCGGAATGCCCTCGACGTCCTCGCGCCCGGCGTACGTGCGCGCGCCCGTCGCCGCGACGACCTCCTCCAGGGCCTGCCAGTGGTCGCCGTGCTGGTGGGTGGTGACGACGGCCGTGATGCCGTCGCCCCCGATGAGGTTCAGCAGCGTCTGCGGCTCGTTCGCCGCGTCGATCAGGAGCTGCTCGTCCGTGGCCCGGCAGCGCAGCACGTAGGCGTTGTTGTCCATCGGCCCGACCGCGACCTTCGAGATCATCAGGTCCTGCAGCTCGTGCACATCCGCGGGACCGCCGACCTTCACTGCTCCGCTGTACGTCATGGAGGCAGCCTATAGCGGGGGCAGGGCGGGCAGGGGGCCGCCTTCGGGGGTGAGGGCGGAGCCGTCACGGCGGCCGGAGAGCCAGCCCAGGAGGTCGGCCTGGCGGCCGCTCACGGCGATGTCCCAGGTGTGCTCGTGGCCGCGCTCGACCTGCTCCCGTGTGACGCCCTCGACGGCGCCTGTGAAGAGCGTCCGGCCGTCGTCCTGCCTGATCGCGACGGCAGGCAGACCGGAGGCGTTCCGGAACCGGTCGGCGAGGAAGTTGATCTCCCGCTGGGTGAACTCCGCCGGCAGGTCCTCCAGCTCGTACCCGATGCCGAGGTCCACATGGTGCAGCTCCACCTCGACGAGGCGGCGGAACGGCACCCGCGACGCCGAGTCCGTGACCCCGTTGCGCAGCTCGACGGTGCGGGACCAGTCCGCGGGCTCCGCCCCCTGCGCGGCGAAGCGCTCCGCGCTCTCCCGGACGTCCGCCAGCTGCTCGGCGAGCCCCCGCGGCGCGTCCCGCTCGATGTCCGCGTCCCGCGCCTCCCCGCTCACATACATGGGCCGCCCGGCGAGGACGTTGACGAGTGCGTCCGCGTTGCGCGCCAGGTGGGCCAGGACGTGGCCGCGCGTCCAGCCCGGCAGCCGTGACGGCTCGGCCACCGAGGCGTTGTCCAGTTTGGCGGCTGCGGCGAGCAGCCGGTCGGTCGCGTCACGTACAGACGCCAGGTCATGCGCATGATCGATCATGGTCCTGACGATAGCCCCGCCACACCTTCGGGTGAAGGTGGCGGATCGGTCCCGTAAATCGAAAGCCCGTGCTATAAGCTCGGCCGAGGCGTCGGGCATTCTTGGCAGGCGGGGTTTGTTACCCACCAGGGAATCCGACCGGCGTTGTCAGTGGCTCCCCCTACTCTTTGAGCGATGGGGGCTCCGTGCCTCTGTCACCTCCCTCAAGAAAGGTGCGGACCGGCGTGGCCGACCGTCTCATCGTCCGTGGCGCGCGCGAGCACAATCTCAAGAACGTCTCGCTCGACCTCCCGCGTGACTCGCTCATCGTCTTCACCGGTCTGTCCGGATCCGGAAAGTCCTCGCTCGCGTTCGACACGATCTTCGCCGAGGGCCAGCGCCGGTACGTGGAGTCCCTGTCCTCGTACGCCCGCCAGTTCCTCGGCCAGATGGACAAGCCCGATGTGGACTTCATCGAGGGCCTCTCCCCGGCGGTCTCCATCGACCAGAAGTCGACCTCGCGCAACCCGCGCTCGACGGTCGGCACCATCACCGAGGTCTACGACTACCTCCGGCTGCTCTTCGCCCGCATCGGCAAGCCGCACTGCCCCCAGTGCGGCCGCCCCATCGCGCGGCAGTCGCCCCAGGCCATCGTCGACAAGGTGCTCGAGCTTCCCGAGGGCAGCCGCTTCCAGGTCCTCTCGCCGCTGGTGCGCGAGCGCAAGGGCGAGTTCGTCGACCTCTTCGCCGACCTCCAGACCAAGGGCTACTCCCGCGCGCGGGTGGACGGCGCCACGATCCAGCTCTCCGAGCCGCCCACGCTCAAGAAGCAGGAGAAGCACACCATCGAGGTGGTCGTCGACCGCCTCACGGTGAAGGACAGCGCCAAGCGCCGCCTCACCGATTCCGTGGAGACCGCCCTCGGCCTCTCCGGCGGCATGGTCGTGCTCGACTTCGTCGACCTCCCGGAGGACGACCCCGAGCGCGAGCGCATGTACTCGGAGCACCTGTACTGCGCGTACGACGATTTGTCGTTCGAAGAGCTCGAGCCCCGCTCCTTCTCCTTCAACTCGCCCTTCGGCGCCTGCCCCGACTGCACCGGCATCGGTACGCGCATGGAGGTCGACCCCGAGCTGATCGTCCCGGACGAGGACAAGTCGCTCGACGAGGGCGCCATCCACCCCTGGTCGCACGGCCACACCAAGGACTACTTCGGCCGCCTCGTGGGCGCCCTCGCCGACGCCCTCGGCTTCTCCACCGACATGCCCTGGGCGGGCCTCCCGCAGCGCGCCAAGAAGGCCCTCCTGTACGGCCACAAGACCCAGATCGAGGTGCGCTACCGCAACAGGTACGGCCGCGAGCGCGTCTACACCACGGCCTTCGAAGGCGCCGTCCCCTTCGTGAAGCGGCGCCACAGCGAGGCCGAGAGCGACGCGAGCCGCGAGCGCTTCGAGGGCTATATGCGCGAGGTGCCCTGCCCCACCTGTGAGGGCACGCGCCTCAAGCCGATCGTCCTGGCCGTCACGGTCATGGGGAAGTCCATCGCCGAGGTCTCCGCGATGTCGATCAGCGACTGTGCGGACTTCCTCGCCGAGCTCAAGCTGGGCGCCCGCGACAAGAAGATCGCCGAGCGCGTCCTCAAGGAGGTCAACGAGCGGCTGCGCTTCCTCGTCGACGTCGGCCTGGACTACCTCTCGCTGAACCGCGCGGCGGGCACCCTCTCCGGAGGCGAGGCCCAGCGCATCCGCCTGGCCACCCAGATCGGCTCCGGCCTCGTCGGCGTGCTCTACGTCCTGGACGAGCCGTCGATCGGCCTCCACCAGCGCGACAACCACCGCCTCATCGAGACCCTCGTCCGCCTGCGCGACATGGGCAACACCCTCATCGTCGTCGAGCACGACGAGGACACCATCAAGGTGGCGGACTGGGTCGTCGACATCGGCCCCGGCGCCGGCGAGCACGGCGGCAAGGTCGTGCACAGCGGCTCCCTGAAGGAGCTGCTCGCCAACGAACAGTCCATGACCGGCGCCTACTTGTCGGGCCGCAAGGCCATCCCGGTCCCGGACGTACGCCGCCCCGCCGACCCCTCGCGCCGGCTCACGGTGCACGGCGCGCGCGAGAACAACCTCCAGGACATCGACGTCTCCTTCCCGCTCGGCGTCCTCACGGCCGTCACGGGCGTCTCCGGGTCCGGCAAGTCGACGCTGGTCAACGACATCCTGTACACCCACCTGGCCCGCGAGCTGAACGGCGCGAGGAACGTCCCCGGGCGGCACACGCGCGTGGACGGCGACGACCTCGTCGACAAGGTCGTGCACGTGGACCAGTCACCCATCGGCCGCACCCCGCGGTCGAACCCGGCGACGTACACCGGAGTCTTCGACCACGTCCGCAAGCTCTTCGCGGAGACGACGGAGGCGAAGGTGCGGGGCTACCTCCCCGGACGCTTCTCCTTCAACGTCAAGGGCGGCCGCTGCGAGAACTGCTCCGGTGACGGCACCATCAAGATCGAGATGAACTTCCTGCCGGACGTGTACGTCCCGTGCGAGGTCTGCCACGGCGCCCGCTACAACCGCGAGACGCTGGACGTGCACTACAAGGGCAAGTCCATCGCCGAGGTGCTCGACATGCCCATCGAGGAGGCCCTCGGCTTCTTCGAGGCGGTGCCCGCGATCGCCCGCCACCTGAAGACGCTCAACGACGTCGGCCTGGGCTACGTCCGCCTCGGCCAGTCCGCGCCGACGCTCTCCGGCGGCGAGGCCCAGCGCGTGAAGCTGGCGAGCGAGCTGCAGAAGCGCTCCACGGGCCGCACCGTCTACGTCCTGGACGAGCCCACCACCGGCCTGCACTTCGAGGACATCAGCAAGCTCATCGCCGTCCTCTCCGGCCTCGTGGACAAGGGCAACACGGTCATCGTCATCGAGCACAACCTCGACGTCATCAAGACCGCGGACTGGGTCGTCGACATGGGCCCCGAGGGCGGCAGCGGCGGCGGCCTGGTCATCGCCGAGGGCAGCCCCGAAGAGGTCGCCGGCGTCCCGACCAGCCACACCGGCAAGTTCCTCAGGGACATCCTCGCGGCCGACCGCATCAGCGACGCGGTGCCCGCCCAGGCGCGCAAGACCGCCACCAAGAAGACGGCCACCAAGAAGACAGCCGCCAAGAAGGCACCCGCGAAGAAGGTGACGGCGGCGGAGAAGGCCCCCACGAGGAAGACGGCGACGAAGAAGGTGACCGCCACGAAGAAGGCGGCGCCCGCCAAGAAGGCGACCCGCGCGCGGAAGAGCTGAGCCGCAGGGCTGGGCAGCAGGACTGAGCAGCAGCAGAGCTGAGCCGCTGAGCTGAGCCGCAGGGCTGAGCCGCGGGGCCGCATCGCCAACGCCCCGCCCCCGTGGACGTCTTGTCCACGGAGGCGGGGCATGGTCGTCTGGTCCGCATGCCCGTACGCAGCGAACGCCAAGGACCCGTCACCACCGTCGTGCTGTCCCGCCCCGAGGTGCGCAACGCCGTCGACGGGCCCACCGCGCGGGCCCTCGCCGGCGCCTTCCGGGACTTCGACGCCGACCCGGACGCCTCCGTCGCCGTCCTGTGGGGCGAGGGCGGCACGTTCTGCGCGGGCGCCGACCTGAAGGCCATGGCGACCCCGGACGGCAACGAGATCACCCAGGTCGAGGGTCCGGCGGCCGGGGACGGGCCGATGGGGCCCACCAGAATGCGGCTGTCGAAGCCGGTGATCGCGGCCATCTCCGGGCACGCCGTCGCGGGGGGCCTCGAACTCGCCCTCTGGTGCGACCTGCGCGTCGCCGAGGACGACGCCGTGCTCGGCGTCTTCTGCCGCCGCTGGGGCGTCCCGCTCATCGACGGCGGCACGGTGCGGCTGCCCCGTCTCATCGGCGAGTCGCACGCCATGGACCTCGTCCTCACCGGCCGCCCGGTGGCCGCAGCCGAGGCGCTCGGCATGGGCCTGGTCAACCGGGTCGTGCCGAGCGGCACCGCACGCGCGGCGGCCGAGGAACTGGCCGCCCAGCTCGCCGCGTTCCCGCAGACCTGCCTGCGAGAGGACCGGCTCTCCGTACGCGAGCAGGGCGGCCTCTCCGAAGAGGCCGCCCTGGCAGGCGAGTTGACGCACGGGCTGCGGTCGCTCAAGGAAGCCGCCGACGGGGCGGCGAGATTCGCGGCGGGCGCGGGCCGGCACGGCGCCTTCGAAGATCCCCGACCGTGAGCTGAGCCTCTACTCCGCCTTCGCGGGCTCCACGAACTGCATGTCCAGCTGGATCTTCACGACCTCGCCGAGCAGCCCGGGCGCGAAGTCGAGCCCGAACTCGCTGCGCCGGATCTCGCCGTTCGCCTCGAAACCGGCCCGGCGGCGCTCATCGCCGGGGAAGTTCTGCAGGCCGCCGAACTCCACGGCGAGCGACACCGGACGGGTCACCTCGCCGATGGTCAGCTCGCCCGCCATCGTCCACTCCTCGCCCGCACCCGACACCCGCGTCGAGCGGAACGTCATCGTCGGGCGCTTCTCCACGTCCAACAGGTCGGAGGCGCGCACATGGGCGTCCCGGTCCGCGTTGGCGGTGTCGATCGAGGCCAGGGCGATGGTCGCGCCGACCGTCGTCGTCTCGGCCGTCTCGCCCACCACCAGCTCGGCCGTCGCCTCGGTGAAGCGGCCCCGCACCTTCGAGATGCCCAGGTGGCGGATGGAGAAGTTCACGGCGGAGTGCAGCGGGTCGTACTCCCAGCGGCCCGCGGGCAGCGGCAGCTGTGCGGCGGCGGTGGTCGGCGTTCCGGTCTCAGTAGTCATGCCGACCACTCTGCGGCGCCGCGACGGCGCGAGGAAGGCCGGGCCGAGACTGGTAGTGACAGGGCCACCCTCCGCGTGAAGCCTGCTGATACGTTCGAACAGTGAGCGACAACGAGTTGGGACTGTTCCTGCGCGCCCGGCGCGAAGCCGTCACACCCACGGAGGTCGGCCTGCCCACCGGGCCCCGCCGCCGCACCCCCGGGCTGCGCCGCTCCGAGGTCGCCACCCTCGCCGGGATCAGCGTCGAGTACCTCACCCGGCTCGAGCAGGGCCGCGACCGCCACCCCTCGTCGCCCGTCCTCGGCGCTCTCGCCGACGCGCTGCGCCTGACCCTGGACGAGCGCATCCACCTGCACCGCCTGGAGAAGGCCCACGGAGCCGACGCCGTCTGCTGCGCCGGGGCGCCCGAGCCGTCCCGCACGGTCCGCCCCACGGTGCGCGCCCTCCTCGACCGCCTGGAGCCCGCCCCCGCCGTCCTGCTCAACCGCCTCGGCGACGTCCTCGCGCACACCACCGGCTACGAGCGGATCGTGCGCCCCCTCGGCCTGCTCGACGAGCGCGAACCCAACCTCGTCCGGTTCGTCTTCACCGACGCCCGCGCCCGGCGCGCCTACCCCGACTGGGACCGCGTCGCGGACGAGCAGTTCGCCTATCTGCGCACCGAGTCCCCGCCCGCCGACCCCCATGTCAAGGGATTCATCGACGAGTTGACGGTCATGGCGGGCTGCCCGTTCGCCGAGCGCCTCAAGGGGGCGCCCCAGCTGCCCCGGCGCACCGGGACCGACCGCCTGCACCACCCCGAGGTGGGCGGCCTCTGCCTGGCGTACGAGACCCTGACGCTGCCGGAGATCGACCAGCAGCGCCTCGTCGTGTACCTGCCGGACGACGACGCCACGGCGGCGGCCCTCGACCGGCTCGACGGCCGCAAGCCGGGCGGTCTGCGCGCGGTGTCGGGCTGACCTGACCGGAGCCGCCCTGCTGACCGGAGCCGCCCTGGGGGAGCCGCTCCGGGGAGGCGCCCGGGGGTAGGCGCCCCCTCAGATCCCCAACTCCCGTGCGTACGGCGGCTCGGCGCCCGCCCGGGAACACGTGACCGCCGCCGCACGCGCCGCGAACCGCAGCACCTCGGCCCAGGCGTCGCCGGACAGGGCCTCCACCGCCTCGGCCGACAGCGCGTCCCGGGCCGAAAGCCCGTGCAGCAGTGCCGCGTTGACGGTGTCGCCCGCGCCGATCGTGTCGACCACGGCGACCTGCTCGCCCGGCACCCGTACCTCCCCGCACGCGCGCGTGTGCACCGAGAGTCCCGCGCCGCCCCGCGTCACCACCACGGCCGCGGCCCCCGCCGCCAGCCACTCCTGCGGGCTCCCGCCGAGCCAGTCGGCGTCCTCCTGCGACAGTTTGAGCAGCGACACCGACGGTAGCCAGCTCTTGAAGCGGGCCCGGTAGGCGTCCGCGTCCGGGATGAGCACCGCCCGGATGTTGGGGTCGAGCGCCGTGAAGACGCCGCGTGCCGCCTGGGCGCGCAGCAGTTCCTCGTACGCGCTCGCGCCCGGCTCCAGGACGAGGGAGCAGGTCCCGAACGACATCGCCCGCACCGCGCGCGGAAGTTGCCCGGGCACGTCGAAGAGCCGGTCGGCGGTGCCCTCGACGTAGAAGGAGTACCCGGCCGAGCCGTCCGCGCCGATCGAGGCCACGGCGAGCGTCGTCGGTTCGGCGCCCCGCTGCACGTACGACACGTCGACTCCCGCCGTGCGCAGGCCCCCGAGCAGGGCCTCCCCGAACCCGTCCCGGGAGACCCGCGAGACGAACGCGACGGGAGCGCCGAGGCGGCCGAGCGCCACCGCGGTGTTGAACGGGCCGCCGCCGAGCCGCGGCGCGAGCGCGGGCAGCCCGCCGGGGCCGGGGCCGGTGCCCACCGGTTCCTCGTGCGGCACCAGGTCGATCAGGGCCTCTCCGGCGACGACTATCACGGTGTGTTCCTCCCGGGCTCGGCTTCCCGTCAGACCCTAGAGCTCCCCGGCCCGTACGGGCGGATGCGGGCGCCACTCGGGCACGCCCGTGCCCAACCCGGGCCGCGCACAACGCACCGGTATGGTCACTTCCGTCACTGTTGCCCCGCTGACCTGTGGAGACACCATGCCCGGCACGCCCCCCGCCCGCCGTTCCGTGCTGCGTGCGGCGGCCCTCGTCCCGGCCGCCGGGATCGGGCTCACCGCCTGCTCGTCCGACGACGGCGGCGGCAACCGGTCGGCGCCGACGGCCCCGGTGGACCTGGGCAGGCAGGACGAGGTGGCGGTGGGTGCCTCGAAGCTCTACACCGACGAGAACGTGGTGGTCAGCCGGATCGCGGAGAACGAGTACAAGGCGTTCAGCACGATCTGCACGCACGCCAAGTGCCCCATCAACAAGCTGGAGGGGCACAAGCTCATCTGCCCCTGCCACGGCAGCCAGTTCGACGCCACCGACGGCAAGGTGCTGCACGAGCCGGCGACCGTGCCGCTGCAGGAGCTCCCGGTCAAGGTCGAGAAGGGCAAGATCATCGCGGGGCCCGGGGCCTGACGCACCGGGTTCCGGGGCCTGACGCTCTGGTGGGGCAGCGAGGTCACTCCCAGTCCCAGCCGATCCCCACGATCCCGGCCCGCACCTGCGGCTCCACCAGGTGCACCGAGCGGTGGCTGCCGCTGAGCGTCAACTCCCGGACGCCGCCGCGCGGAGCGGCTGCCGAGTGCTGGGTGAAGCGGTGGCAGCGCACCGGCAGGGCCTGCTCGGCGAAGCGGATCTGGAGCGCGTACTGGCCGCCCGCGAAACTGAAGCCCCGCTGGTACTCGGAGCTCACCCCGGCCGTGCCGTCCTCGAAGCCGTAGCGGAACAGATGGGTGTCGCCCGCGCGCAGCCGGGCGTCGAAGAGCAGCTCCGCGACGAGCACGCCCGTCGCCCGGTGCCAGCGCACCCGCCCCGTACGGCAGTTCTCCAGGGCCCGTACGGTCATGCGCTCGGGGTCGCAGCCCGGGTCGCCGTGGTGGATGGCCAGATAGCGGTCGATGTCGTCCTTGTGGGCGCGGACCACGTGCTGCGAGTCGCGGCCGAGGAGTTCGCGGCCCCGGCCGATGCGGACGCGCTCGTGGTGGCCGATGGTGTGCAGGCCGCCGTCGAGCGGTGAGCCGAGCTCCGCGAGCAGCGACTGCAGGACGTCGGACGCCTCCACCAGGGAGCGGTACGAACGGGCCGCCGGGCGCTCCCGGTCGGCGCGCTCCGCGGGCTGGGCGAGCAGCCGGATCAGGGACTCCTCAGGGAGCCGGAGTATCTCCTCCAGGGCGCGCACGGCCCGCAGGGACTCGGGCCGCTGGGGGCGGCGGGCGCCCTGCTGCCAGTAACTGAGGCTCGTGACACCGACGTTGACGCCGTGACGCGCGAGGTGGTGGCGCACCCGCTGCAGGGGGAGGCGGCGAGCGGCGATCGCGGTGCGCAGGGCGATGTGGAAAGGGCCGGTCCGCAGGGCGGCCTCCAGGTCGGGGGAGCTGCCGTGTGCTCCGGACGCGGCGCTGTCCCGCTCCGTCGGTGCGCCGTCCGCGAGCTGTGTGCCGTTCCGCACTGCAGGGCTCCCTCTGTGAACGTTCACTTCGGCCGTCCGCGCGTTCTCGCCGGTCGGAGCGGGCCGCCAGGTGGGAGTACGGCCCCCGTTCACACCCGTACGCCGCCGTTCACGGCCCAAGTCATCCCGCATTGAAGCGTGTTGACCTGCTCCCGACAACACTCGATGCTCAATCGCAGCGTCCGGACGCGCTCCTCCACCACTCCCCACCCCCCTCGGGAGGAACGCGATGCGCCACAGAACCAGCAGCACCAGCGGGCTGAGACGCCTGTCCGCGGTCGCCGCCGTCGCGGCGGCCCTGTTCGTCGCCCCTGCCACGGCGACCGCCGCCCCGGCCCACGCCCCCGCCGCGGCCACCCTGTCCACGACGTCCGGGTCCACGACGTACGGCAGTTCGGACGCCGGTGCCCTCGCCGCCAAGCGGCTCGACATCACCATGCAGGCCCAGCAGAAGACCAACTGGTGCTGGGCCGCCGCCGGCAACACGATCGCCACCTTCCTCGGCAAGAACTACAGCCAGAACCAGTTCTGCAACGCCGCGTTCGGCCGCCAGCAGGGCAGCACCTGCCCCAACAACCAGGCCACGCTCGGCAATGTGCAGGACGGCCTCGACTGGGCGGGCATCAACCCCGGCAGGTATGTCAGCGGCTGGCTGCGTTACTCCACCGTGAAGTCGGAGATCGACGCGGGCCGCCCGGTCGAGACCCGCATCCAGTGGTCCAACGGCGGCGGCCACATGCACGTCCTCTACGGCTACGACGACGCCAACAGCTGGGTGTACTGGGGCGATCCATGGCCCTCCAACGACCGCTACAACTGGGCCTCGCACGCCTGGTACGTCGACAACAACACCTTCTCCTGGACCCACTCTCTCTACGGGATCGGGGCGTGAGCGCGATGACCAGAAGGCTTCCGCACACCCTCCTGAAGGCCGGTCTCGCCGGCTCCGCGGCCACGCTCCTGCTGGGCCTCGCGGCGCCGTACGCGCACGCCGAGCCCGCCCGGCCCACCGCCCCCTCGGCGGCCAACCGCAGCGCCGCGCACGAGGCGGCGACGGCGCCCGCGACCCTCGACACCCTGTCCCGCTTCTTCGCCCGCGACGGAGCCGTCAGCAGGACGGCGGCCCACCCGCGCGTGGAGGGCGCGGCCGTGCCCGTGTACTACCTCTCCCCGGAGTTCGTCGCGGGCAAGAAGGACGCCCCCGTGGGCCGGCTGCAGTTCCTCGCCAGCGAGGCGGTCTCGGCGGACGGGCAGCGGGCCTCCCTGTGGACCGCGAAGCAGGGCACCTCCTGGAAGGTCGTCAACATCGCCACCGGCGACGACGAGACGCGCTACGCGCGCGCGGGCGCCAAGAAGCTCCCCGGAGGCACCGTCTTCCACGAGCCGCAGATCAACGCCTGGTACGTGCAGGCACGCACGCGCGTGCTGCCCCTCGACGCGGACGCGGTGCGCGCGATCGGCGCGCGCGGGACGTCGGTCGCCGCGTACCAGAAGCGGGTCCACAAGGAGTACGGCGACAAACTGCCCGGCTCGGGCTACGCGAAGTCCGGCAAGGCGGGCGGCTTCGGCGCCCGGCCGAGCGGGAGCGAGTCGGCCTCGTCCACCGGGACGTCCACCGACGGGCCGCTGACCGTCGTCTCCGCCGTGGCCGGAGTGGGGGCGGCCGTCGCCCTCGGCCTCTCCGGGATCGCGGTGCTCCGGCGCCGCTCGCGCCGTCTCGGCTGAGGAACCGGCCGAGGCAGGGGAGGGAAACAGGGCGGGGCCCCGGCGGGCCCCGCCCTGTCAGCGGCCGCCAGTAGGCTGTCCCGCATGGCAGACCCCTCCAGTTACCGCCCCAAGCCGGGACAGATCCCCGACTCGCCGGGGGTCTACAAATTCCGCGACGAGCACCGCCGGGTGATCTACGTCGGCAAGGCCAAGAGCCTGCGCCAGCGCCTCGCCAACTACTTCCAGGACCTGGCGAGCCTGCACCCCCGCACGCGCTCGATGGTGACCACCGCCGCCTCCGTCGAGTGGACGGTGGTGAGCACCGAGGTCGAGGCGCTGCAGCTGGAGTACTCCTGGATCAAGGAGTTCGACCCCCGGTTCAACGTCAAGTACCGCGACGACAAGAGCTATCCGTACCTCGCGGTGACGATGAACGAGGAGTTCCCGCGCGTGCAGGTGATGCGCGGCCAGAAGAAGAAGGGTGTGCGCTACTTCGGCCCGTACGGGCACGCGTGGGCGATCCGCGACACCGTCGACCTGCTGCTGCGCGTCTTCCCCGTCCGCACCTGCTCCGCCGGGGTGTTCAAGAACGCCGCCCGCACCGGCCGCCCCTGCCTGCTCGGCTACATCGGCAAGTGCTCGGCTCCCTGCGTGGACCGGATCTCGCCCGAGGACCACCGCGAACTCGCCGAGGACTTCTGCGAGTTCATGGCGGGCCACACGGGCACCTTCATCCGCCGCCTGGAGCGGCGGATGACGGACGCCGCGGAGGAGATGGAGTACGAGCGGGCGGCCCGCCTGCGCGACGACATCGACGCCCTGAAGAAGGCGATGGAGAAGAGCGCCGTCGTCCTCGCCGACGCCACGGACGCGGACCTCATCGCCGTCGCCGAGGACGAGCTCGAGGCGGCCGTGCAGATCTTCCACGTGCGCGGCGGCCGGGTGCGCGGCCAGCGCGGCTGGGTCACCGACAAGGTCGAGGCGGTCACCACCGGAGACCTCGTGGAGCACGCGCTCCAGCAGCTGTACGGGGAGGAGAGCGGCGACGCCGTGCCGAAGGAGGTGCTCGTCCCCGCGCTGCCCGACCCGATAGCGCCGGTCCAGGAGTGGCTCACCGGCCGCCGCGGGTCGAACGTCTCGCTGCGCATCCCGCAGCGCGGCGACAAGAAGGCCCTCATGGAGACCGTCGCGCGCAACGCCCAGCAGTCCCTCGTCCTGCACAAGACGAAGCGCGCCTCCGACCTCACCACGCGCTCCCGCGCCCTGGAGGAGATCGCCGCCGCGCTGGAGCTCGACAGCGCCCCCCTGCGGATCGAGTGCTACGACATCTCGCACCTGCAGGGCGACGACGTGGTCGCCTCCATGGTCGTCTTCGAGGACGGGCTCGCGCGCAAGAGCGAGTACCGCCGCTTCCAGATCAAGGGCTTCGAGGGGCAGGACGACGTCCGCTCCATGCACGAGGTCATCACCCGGCGCTTCAAGCGGTACCTCGCGGACAAGGAGAAGACGGGGGAGTGGTCCCCCAAGGACGCGGAAGGCGCGGAAGACGCCGTGGACGCCCAGGCGGCCCTCACCGAGGAGGACGGGCGCCCCAAGAAGTTCGCGTACCCTCCGCAGCTCGTCGTCGTGGACGGCGGGCAGCCGCAGGTCGCGGCCGCCCAGCGGGCCCTGGACGAGCTCGGCATCGACGACATCGCGGTGTGCGGCCTCGCCAAGCGCCTCGAAGAGGTCTGGGTGCCGGGCGAGGACGACCCGGTGATCCTGCCCCGCACCAGCGAGGGCCTCTACCTGCTGCAGCGCGTACGGGACGAGGCGCACCGCTTCGCGATCACCTACCAGCGCAGCAAGCGGGCCAAGCGGTTCCGGGCGAGCCCCCTCGACGCGGTGCCCGGGCTCGGAGAGGCTCGCAAGCAGACACTGGTCAAGCACTTCGGTTCGGTGAAAAAGCTCCGATCCGCGACAATCGACCAGATCTGTGAGGTCCCCGGCGTGGGCCGCAAGACCGCTGAGGCCGTCGTGGCGGCCTTCGCGCAGGCGGCACCCGCGGCCCCGGCGGTGAACACCGCGACCGGAGAGATCATGGAAGAAGAAGCGGCCGAATCAGGCGCGGCCGCGCAGGAGAACGGGGAACTCGCGACCGCGGGCCCCGAAGCGGAACGACGGGGGCAAGAGACATGACCGAGCACGGCGAAGGCGGAGAACAAGTGAGTACGGGCACGGCCATCGAGTCACCGGGAGCCCCCGACGCGGCGATCCCCGAGCTGGTGATCATCTCCGGGATGTCGGGCGCGGGGCGCAGCACCGCCGCGAAGTGTCTGGAGGACCTCGGCTGGTTCGTCGTCGACAACCTGCCGCCCGCGCTGATCCCCACCATGGTGGAGCTCGGCGCCCGCTCGCAGGGCAATGTCGCCCGCATCGCGGTCGTCGTCGACGTCCGCGGCCGGCGCTTCTTCGACAACCTCCGCGAGTCCCTCGCCGACCTGGAGGCGAAGAACGTCACCCGGCGGATCGTCTTCCTGGAGTCCTCCGACGACGCCCTGGTGCGCCGCTTCGAGTCGGTGCGCCGCCCGCACCCCCTCCAGGGCGACGGCCGCATCGTCGACGGCATCGCGGCCGAGCGCGAGCTCCTGCGCGAGCTGCGCGGCGACGCCGACCTGGTCATCGACACCTCCAGCCTGAACGTGCACGAGCTGCGCGCCAAGATGGACGCCCAGTTCGCGGGCGAGGAGGAGCCCGAACTGCGGGCCACGGTCATGTCGTTCGGCTTCAAGTACGGCCTGCCGGTCGACGCGGACCTCGTCGTCGACATGCGCTTCCTGCCCAACCCGCACTGGGTGCCCGAGCTGCGCCAGTACACCGGCCTCAACGAGGAGGTGGCGGCGTACGTCTTCAACCAGCCCGGCGCCAAGGAGTTCCTCGACCGGTACGCGGAGCTGCTCCAGCTCATCGCCGCCGGCTACCGGCGGGAGGGCAAGCGGTACGTGACGATCGCGGTCGGCTGCACGGGCGGCAAGCACCGCTCCGTCGCCATGTCGGAGAAGCTCGCCGCGCGCCTGGTCTCCGAGGGCGTCGAGACCGTCATCGTCCACCGGGACATGGGGCGCGAATGAGCCCCACGCGCCGGGCCAGCAACATGATCCGCCTCAGCCGCCTGGGCAGCCGCAAGCGCGGGGCACAGCCCAAGGTCGTCGCGCTCGGCGGCGGCATGGGCCTGTCCGCCTCGCTGGCCTCGCTGCGCCGCATCACCGGAGACCTCACCGCCGTGGTGACGGTCGCCGACGACGGCGGCTCCAGCGGGCGGCTCCGCGACGAGCTGGGCGTGCTGCCCCCCGGCGACCTCCGCAAGGCCCTCGCGGCCCTGTGCGGCGACGACGACTGGGGCCAGACCTGGGCCCGGGTCATCCAGCACCGCTTCAAGTCCCAGGGCGACCTGCACGAGCACGCCGTCGGCAACCTCCTGATCGTCGCCCTGTGGGAGCAGCTCGGCGACCACGTCCAGGCCCTGGACCTGGTCGGCAAGCTGCTCGGCGCGCAGGGCCGGGTGCTGCCCATGTCGGCGGTGCCCCTGGAGCTCCAGGCCCTGGTCAAGGGCCACGACCCGGCCCGCCCGGACGACGTGGACACGGTCCGCGGCCAGGCCACCGTCGCCCTCACCCGGGGCGAGGTGCAGTCCGTGCACGTCGTCCCGCACGACCCGCCGGCCGTCCCCGAGGCGGTCGCCGCCGTCCTGGACGCGGACTGGGTCGTGGTCGGCCCCGGCTCCTGGTTCTCCTCCGTCATCCCGCATCTGCTCGTGCCCGAGCTCCTGGACGCACTGACGGAGACGAAGGCGCGCCGGGTCCTCTCGCTCAACCTCGCCCCGCAGCCCGGAGAAACCGATGGCTTCTCTCCGCAGCGTCATTTGGAGGTTTTGGCCCGACACGCCCCTAAACTCGCCCTGGACGTGGTGCTGGCCGACGAGGCCGCCGTGCCCGACCGTGCATCCCTGACCGACGCCGCCAAGCGGTTCGGCGCCACGGTCGAGCTGGCGCCGGTGGCCCGGCCCGACGGAACTCCAAGGCACGATCCGGAGCTCCTGGCCGCCGCGTACGACCGTATTTTTCGGATGCATGGAAGGATCGGCCCATGGCGATGACGGCAGCGGTGAAGGACGAGATCTCCCGGCTCCCCGTCACCCGGACCTGCTGCAGGAAGGCGGAGGTCTCGGCGATCCTGCGGTTCGCGGGCGGCCTTCACCTGGTGAGCGGCCGCATCGTGATCGAGGCGGAGCTGGACACCGCGATGGCCGCGCGGCGGCTGAAGCGGGACATCCTGGAGATCTTCGGGCACGGCTCGGAGCTGATCGTGATGGCTCCCGGCGGGCTGCGCCGCGGCTCCCGCTATGTCGTCCGCGTCGTCGCGGGCGGCGACCAACTCGCCCGCCAGACCGGTCTGGTGGACGGGCGCGGGCGCCCCATCCGCGGCCTGCCGCCGCAGGTGGTCTCGGGGGCCACCTGTGACGCGGAGGCCGCCTGGCGCGGGGCGTTCCTCGCGCACGGCTCGCTGACCGAGCCCGGCCGCTCCTCCTCCCTGGAGGTGACCTGCCCGGGCCCCGAGGCCGCCCTCGCGCTCGTCGGCGCCGCCCGCCGCCTCTCCATCGCCGCGAAGGCCCGCGAGGTGCGCGGCGTGGACCGCGTCGTCGTCCGGGACGGGGACGCGATCGGCGCGCTCCTGACCCGCCTCGGCGCCCATGAGTCGGTGCTCGCCTGGGAGGAGCGGCGGATGCGCCGCGAGGTCCGGGCCACCGCCAACCGCCTCGCCAACTTCGACGACGCCAACCTGCGCCGCTCGGCCCGCGCCGCCGTCGCCGCGGGCGCCCGCGTGCAGCGCGCCCTGGAGATCCTCGGCGACGAGGTCCCCGAGCACCTCGCGGCCGCCGGACGGCTGCGCATGGAGCACAAGCAGGCGTCCCTGGAGGAGCTGGGCGCCCTCGCCGACCCGCCGCTGACCAAGGACGCCGTCGCGGGCCGCATCCGCCGCCTGCTCGCCATGGCCGACAAGCGCGCCCAGGACCTCGGCATCCCGGGCACGGAGTCGAACCTGAGCGAGGAGATGGCGGAGAACCTCGCGGTCTGACGGGGCCGCCCCCTCTCCCGCCCCGCCTCCCGCCACGGACACCGCACGGAGCCGCCGCCGCCCTCGGGCGCCGGCGGCTCCGGCACGTCCGCGGACCTGACGGAGTCACCGGCCGCAAGTCCCGACTTCGCGGGCACATGGACCACGGAACGTGAGCTCCGGACACCCCGTGCGACGGTCACAGCGCGTGACGGCGGGCGGCCTGGGGAGCAGTTCGCGCAGGTGCCGGGCGGGCTGGGTGAAGTCCGGACGGGATACGGAGGGGACCGGACGTACGGGCAAGGGGGCGGCCCCGGCGCGGTGTTGACGCTGCGTAGCCGGGACCAAGGTCCCCCGAGGCCCGGCGGCGCCTCGGCGGCACGGCCCGCGGTGCCGCTTCCGGGCGCTCTCGATGTCACCCCGAGGCCCGCAGAGAGGTAGGGTCGGACTCGGTCGGGGACATCCCATACAACTCGCCGGCGTCGAAACCCGGCGTACCTAACGAGGAGATCGGTTCGTGACGATCCGCGTAGGCATCAACGGCTTTGGCCGCATCGGGCGCAACTACTTCCGCGCGCTGCTGGACCAGGGTGCGGACATCGAGATCGTGGCTGTCAACGACCTGGGTGACACCGCGACCACGGCGCACCTGCTGAAGTACGACACCATTCTGGGCCGCCTCAAGGCCGAGGTGTCGCACACCGAGGACACCATCACCGTCGACGGCCACACCATCAAGGTGCTGTCCGAGCGCAACCCCGCCGACATCCCGTGGGGTCAGCTGGGCGTCGACATCGTGATCGAGTCCACCGGCATCTTCACCAAGAAGGCCGACGCCGCGAAGCACATCGCCGGCGGCGCGAAGAAGGTCCTCATCTCGGCTCCGGCCAAGGAAGAGGACATCACCATCGTGATGGGCGTCAACCAGGACCAGTACGACGCGGCCAACCACCACGTCATCTCGAACGCCTCCTGCACCACCAACTGCGTGGCGCCGATGGCGAAGGTGCTCGACGAGAACTTCGGCATCGTCAAGGGCCTGATGACGACGGTCCACGCGTACACGAACGACCAGCGCATCCTGGACTTCCCGCACTCCGACCTGCGCCGCGCCCGCGCCGCCGCGGAGAACATCATCCCGACCACGACCGGTGCCGCCAAGGCCACCGCCCTGGTCCTGCCGCAGCTCAAGGGCAAGCTCGACGGCATCGCGATGCGCGTCCCGGTCCCGACCGGCTCGGCCACCGACCTGGTCGTGGAGCTCCAGCGCGAGGTCACCAAGGACGAGGTCAACGCCGCGTTCAAGAAGGCCGCCGACGACGGCGCCCTCAAGGGCATCCTCTTCTACACCGAGGACCCGATCGTGTCGTCCGACATCGTCAGCGACCCGGCCTCCTGCACCTTCGACTCCTCCCTGACCATGGTCCAGGAGGGCAAGACGGTGAAGATCCTCGGCTGGTACGACAACGAGTGGGGCTACTCCAACCGCCTCGTCGACCTCACGGTCTTCGTCGGCGGCCAGCTCTAAGCACCAGAGCAGGCACTTAGATGTGAGCACAGGGCCCGTACCGCGCAAGGACGCGCCGTACGGGCCCTGTTGTGCGTCAGCCCACCCAAGGAGTCCAGTAGTGAAGACGATCGACGAACTTCTCGCCGAAGGGGTCGACGGCAAGCGGGTCTTCGTCCGCGCCGACCTCAATGTGCCGCTCGCCGACGGCACCATCACCGACGACGGCCGCATCCGCGCCGTCCTGCCGACGGTCAAGGCCCTCGCCGGGGCAGGCGCCAAGGTCGTCGTCGCCTCGCACCTCGGCCGCCCCAAGGGCGCCCCGGACCCCGCCTTCTCGCTGCTGCCCGCCGCCGAGCGGCTCGGTGAACTCCTGGGCGCGCCCGTCGCGTTCGCGCAGGACACCGTCGGCCCCGCCGCGCACGACGCGGTGGACGGCCTGCAGCCCGGCCAGGTCGCCGTCATCGAGAACCTGCGCTTCAACGCCGGCGAGACGAGCAAGGACGACGCCGAGCGCGGCCAGTTCGCCGACCAGCTCGCCGCCCTCGCCGACGTCTACGTGGGCGACGGCTTCGGCGCCGTGCACCGCAAGCACGCCTCCGTGTACGACCTCCCGGGCAAGCTGCCGCACTACGCGGGCTACCTCATCGCCACCGAGGTCGGCGTCCTGAAGAAGCTCACCGAGGACGTCAAGCGCCCGTACACCGTCGTGCTCGGCGGCGCCAAGGTCTCCGACAAGCTCGCCGTCATCGACGAGCTGCTCGGCAAGGCCGACCGTCTCCTCATCGGCGGCGGCATGGCGTACACCTTCCTCAAGGCCCAGGGCCACGAGGTGGGCATCTCCCTCCTGCAGGAGGACCAGATCCCGGCCGTCAAGGAGTACATGGAGCGCGCCGCGAAGAACGGCGTCGAGCTCGTGCTGCCCGTCGACGTCCTGGTCTCCAAGGACTTCCCGGACCTGAAGACGAAGGCCCCGGCCGACTTCGACACCGTCGACGCGGACAAGATCCCCGCGGACAAGGAGGGCCTGGACATCGGCCCCAAGTCCCGCGAGCTGTTCGCCTCGAAGATCGTCGACGCCGAGACCGTCTTCTGGAACGGGCCGGTCGGCGTCGCCGAGCACCCCGACTACGCGGGCGGCACCAGCGCCGTCGCGCAGGCCCTGCTCGACAGCAAGGGCTTCACCGTGGTCGGTGGTGGCGACTCCGCCGCCGCCGTCCGCAACCTGGGCTTCGACGAGACGAAGTTCGGCCACATCTCGACCGGCGGCGGCGCCTCCCTCGAGTACCTCGAGGGCAAGACGCTCCCCGGCCTCGCCGCACTGGAGGACTGACCCCGCATGACCACCCGTACGCCGCTGATGGCGGGCAACTGGAAGATGAACCTCAACCACCTCGAGGCCATCGCCCACGTCCAGAAGCTCGCCTTCGCGCTCGCCGACAAGGACTACGAGGCCGTCGAGGTCGCGGTCCTGCCGCCCTTCACCGACCTGCGCTCCGTGCAGACCCTGGTCGACGGCGACAAGCTCAAGATCAAGTACGGCGCCCAGGACATCTCGGCGCACGACTCCGGCGCCTACACCGGTGAGATCTCGGGCCCGATGCTGGCCAAGCTGAAGTGCACGTACGTGGCCGTGGGCCACTCCGAGCGCCGCCAGTACCACAACGAGACCGACGAGCTCTGCAACGCCAAGGTGCAGGCCGCCTTCAAGCACGGCCTGACCCCGATCCTCTGCGTCGGCGAGGGCCTGGACATCCGCAAGGCGGGCCAGCAGGTCCAGTACACGCTGAACCAGCTGGACGGCGCCCTCAAGGACGTCCCGGCCGAGCAGGCCGAGTCGATCGTGATCGCGTACGAGCCGGTCTGGGCGATCGGCACCGGCGAGGTCGCCACCCCCGAGGACGCGCAGGAGGTCTGCGGTGCGATCCGCGGCCGCCTGGCCGAGCTGTACTCGCAGGAGCTGGCCGACAAGGTCCGCATCCAGTACGGCGGCTCCGTGAAGGCGAAGAACGTCGCCGACATCATGGCGCAGCCCGACGTGGACGGCGCCCTGGTGGGCGGCGCGGCGCTCGACTCGGAAGAGTTCGTCAAGATCGTCCGATTCGCCGACCAGTGAGGGCCCAGTGAGCGCCCGGTGATCCGCCGGGCCTGAGCCCGCTCGGCGACCGGTGAGTATGCGCCGGCGCCGAGACGACGTACCCTTGCGGGGGCCGGGTGGTACTACCCGGCCCCCGTCGTCGATCCAGATCCGAGGAAGTTGGTCCAGCCGTGGTTATGGGGTTCTCGATCGCCCTGATCGTCTTCAGTGCTCTGATGATGCTGCTGGTGCTGATGCACAAGGGCAAGGGCGGCGGTCTCTCCGACATGTTCGGTGGCGGCATGCAGTCGTCCGTCGGCGGCTCCTCGGTCGCCGAGCGCAACCTGGACCGCATCACCGTCGTGGTCGGTCTGCTCTGGTTCGCCTGCATTGTCGTGCTCGGCCTGCTGATGAAGTCGAATACTCCCTGACGTTCACAGCGGCCGAATTGGCACCTTCCCAAAGCATCACCCCAAGCCCCATGTTCAGTACGCGTCGACGAGCGCGGCTTATCATGGGGCTTGCGTCGTGAGTGGGGTGTAACTCCAAACACTGGACGCGCGTTGGGCCTTACGTAGACTGAGGCGCCCGCAGCGGAGCCGGAGCCCGACCCCGCGGCGCAGCCGCTGTTCGACACAGGCAGCACCATCACGCAGGGAGTTACGACCGTGGCAAGTGGCAACGCGATCCGAGGAAGTCGGGTCGGGGCGGGGCCGATGGGCGAGGCCGAGCGCGGCGAGTCCGCGCCGCGACTGCGCATCTCCTTCTGGTGCTCCAACGGGCACGAGACGCAGCCCAGCTTCGCCAGCGACGCGCAGGTTCCCGACACTTGGGACTGCCCCCGCTGTGGCTTTCCGGCCGGTCAGGACCGGGACAACCCGCCGGACCCGCCGCGCACCGAGCCGTACAAGACGCACCTCGCGTATGTACGGGAGCGGCGCAGCGACGCGGACGGCGAGGCGATTCTCGCGGAGGCACTCGCCAAACTGCGGGGCGAGATCTAGCCATTGAACACCGGCCGGACACCGAGAGGGTGTCCGGCCGGTGTCCTTTTCCCGGCGTGGATGCCTCTTTCTCGCGACGTGTCCGGACAGATGTCTCCCGAGGTCTCATACCGGTCTCTGATCAATTAGGTTGGAGAGAGCAGCGGGGCAAGGTACGTACACAGGTACGAGAGAAGGCTGAAGTCCGAGATGAATGCAGAAAGCCGTGCCAGGCTCAACCAGACGCCCGAGTGGACGGCGCTGGCCAAGCACCGCGAGCAGCTGGGGGAGGTGCAGCTGCGCGAGCTCTTCGCGCAGGATCCGGCGCGCGGCTCCTCGTACACCCTCCAGGTCGGTGATCTGCACATCGACTACTCCAAGCACCTCGTCACGGACGAGACGCTGCGGCTGCTGCGCGAGCTGGCCGCCGCGACGGACGTCTTCGGTCTGCGCGACGCCATGTTCCGCGGCGACAAGATCAACACCACGGAGGACCGCGCGGTCCTGCACACCGCGCTGCGCGCCCCGCGCGACGCGGTCGTCGAGGTCGACGGCGAGGACGTGGTGCCGGGTGTCCACGCCGTCCTCGACAAGATGAGCGCCTTCTCCGAGAAGGTCCGGTCGGGCCAGTGGACGGGCCACACCGGCAAGCGCATCAAGAACGTCGTCAACATCGGCATCGGCGGCTCCGACCTCGGTCCGGCGATGGCGTACGAGGTGCTGCGCTCCTTCACCGACCGCGACCTCACGGTCCGCTTCGTGTCGAACGTGGACGGGGCGGACCTGCACGAGGCCGTGCGGGACCTGGACCCGGCGGAGACCCTCTTCATCATCGCCTCGAAGACCTTCACCACCATCGAGACGATCACGAACGCGACGTCGGCGCGGGCCTGGCTGATGACCGGGCTGAGGGCCGGTCAGGAAGCCGTCGCCAAGCACTTCGTGGCGCTGTCGACCAATGCCGAGAAGGTCTCCGAGTTCGGCATCGACACGGCCAACATGTTCGAGTTCTGGGACTGGGTCGGCGGCCGCTACTCGTACGACTCGGCGATCGGGCTCTCCCTGATGATCGCCATCGGGCCCGACGCGTTCCGCGAGATGCTCGACGGCTTCCACCTCGTCGACGAGCACTTCCGCACCGCTCCCGTCGAGTCCAACGTGCCGTTGCTGATGGGCCTGCTGGGCATCTGGTACGGCAACTTCCACGACGCGCAGTCGCATGCCGTACTGCCGTACTCGCACTACCTCTCCAAGTTCACCGCGTATCTGCAGCAGCTGGACATGGAGTCCAACGGCAAGTACGTGGGGCGCGACGGCGAGGAGGTGGAGTGGCAGACCGGGCCCGTCGTCTGGGGCACGCCGGGCACCAACGGCCAGCACGCGTACTACCAACTCATCCACCAGGGCACGAAGTTGATCCCGGCGGACTTCATCGGCTTCGCCGAGCCGGTCGCCGATCTGCTGCCGGGCCTGGTCGCCCAGCACGACCTCCTGATGGCCAACTTCTTCGCGCAGACGCAGGCGCTGGCGTTCGGCAAGACGCCCGACGAGGTCCGTGCGGAGGGCGTCGCCGAGGACCTCGTCCCGCACAAGACGTTCAAGGGCAACCACCCCACGACGACGATCCTGGCGAAGTCCCTGACCCCCTCGGTCCTCGGCCAGCTCGTCGCGCTGTACGAGCACAAGGTGTTCGTCCAGGGCGCGGTGTGGAACATCGACTCCTTCGACCAGTGGGGCGTCGAACTCGGCAAGGTCCTCGCCAAGCGCGTCGAGCCCGCCCTGACGGAGGGCGCGGACGTACCGGGCCTGGACGCCTCGACGACGGCGCTGGTGGCCAAGTACCGGGAGCTGCGCGGGCGTTGATCGCCGCCCACCCCGGTCCGGGCGCCGCTTAATCAGGTGCGGGGGTGCCTTCCGGCGGGTGAGACTGCTGCGGCTGCGATGTCGCCCACCGGAAGGACCTCCCGCCATGGACCAGCTCCTGGCCGCTCTCGCCGATCCCGAGCGGCTCCGGCTGTACGCGCGCATCGTGCTCGACGACCTGCCACCGCGCGAGGAGGCGGCGCCGGTGGCGCGCAGACATCTCGGGCGGCTGGTCGCCGCGGGGCTCGTCGAGCGGCGGCCCGACGGGTCCCTGCACGCCGACCCCGCCGTCTTCCGCCGTGAGCACCCGGCCGAGCTGCCGATGGCGGTGCCGCGGCGGCTCACGGGATTCTTCGCCCGGGGGCGGCTCACCTCGATACCGGTCCGCACCGCCGTACGGCACGAGCTGCTCGTCCACCTCACCGGCACCTTCTTCGACGAGGACCGCAGCTACAGCGAGCGCGAGGTGAATGACGCCTTCCGCACGGTCCATGACGACACCGCCGCGCTGCGCCGCTACTGCGTCAGCGACGGGCTGCTGGTCCGGTCCCGGGACGGCAGCCACTATCGGAGGCCGGCCGCCGTCAACGCGTAAGGGCCCCGCACCAGTTGGCTGGTGCGGGGCCCTTGTCGTACGAGGGTCAGGGCGACGCCGGGGGATACAGGTCCCGGGGCAGCTGGGACGCCGCCGCCGAGTCCAGCAGCCACAGGGTGCGGGACCGGCCGTGGGCGCCCGCCGCCGGGGCCTGGATCTCGCCCGCCCCGGACAGCGCGATCGCCGCCGCCTTCGCCTTGTCCTCGCCCGCCGCCAGCAGCCACACCTCGCGGGCGGAGCGGATGGCGGGGAGGGTGAGGGTGACGCGGGTGGGCGGGGGCTTCGGGGCGCCGTGCACGCCCACCACCGTGCGCTCCGTCTCGCGCACCGCCGGGAGCTCAGGGAAGAGCGAGGCGATGTGCGTGTCCGGGCCGACGCCCAGCATCAGGACGTCGAAGGTCGGGACCGGGCCGTGGTCCTCCGGGCCCGCCGCCGCGGCGAGTTCGGCCGCGTACGCCTCCGCCGCCGCCTCCACCTCGTACGGGCCGTCCGACGCGGGCATCGGGTGCACCCGGTCGGGGTTGAGCGGCACCGAGTCGAGGAGTGCCTCGCGGGCCTGGGTGTAGTTGCGGTCCGGGTCGCCGTCCGGCAGGAAGCGCTCGTCGCCCCACCACAGGTCCAGGCGCGACCAGTCGATCGCGTCCCGCGCGGGGGCCGAACTCAGCGCCGCCAGCAGGCCGTTGCCGTTGCGGCCGCCGGTGAGGACCACCGACGCGTAGCCCCGGGCGGACTGCGCGTCGACGATCTTCGTGATGAGGCGGGCCGCGGCGGCCTGCGCCATCAGCTCCTTGTCGCGGTGGACGACGAGCTGCGGCGTGGACGCGGTCACTTCGTGGCCGCCTTCTTGGCCGCGGCCTTCTTCGCCGGGGCCGCCTTCTTCGGCTCGGGCGTCTCCGTGACCGGAGGCACCGTAGTCTGGTCGGACGGCTCACCGAGGCGGTCGACGCCGAACTTCAGCGCCGAGGCATAGGTGTCGTCCGGGTCGAGGCGGCGCAGCTCCTCCGCGATCAGCTCGGCCGTCTCGCGGCGCTTGAGCGCCACCGCGCGGTCGGGCTGACCCTGGATGGAGAGCGTGGCCAGCGAGCCGTCCGCCCGGTCCAGGACGATCGGGCCGCAGCTCGTCTCCATGCGGACGCCGGTCAGACCCGGGCCCGCCGAGAGCGACCGCTTCACGGGGACGTCCAGCCGGTCGGCGAGCCACATCGCGAGCAGCTCGACGCTCGGGTTGAACTCCTCGCCCTCCACCTCGACCGACGTCACATTGCACGCGACCTGGTCCAGGGCGGCCGCGAGCATGGAGCGCCACGGCGTGATCCGGGTCCAGGACAGGTCCGTGTCGCCGGGGTGGTACGCCTCGGCGCGGGCGGTCAGCTCCTGGATCGGCTGCTCGGCCGCGTACGTGTCCGTGACGCGGCGCTGGGCCAGGGCACCCAGCGGGTCCTTGGCCGGGTCCAGCGGCGCGTTCACCGGCCACCAGACCACCACGGGGGCGTCCGGCAGCAGCAGCGGCAGGACGACCGACTGGGCGTGGTTGATGACCTCGCCGTACAGGCGCAGGATCACCGTCTCGCCGGTGCCCGCGTCCGCGCCGACCCGCACCTCCGCGTCGATCCGCGAGGTGATGCGGTCACGCGGGGAGCGGGCGGCGCGCTTGATGACCACGAGGGTGCGCGAGGGGTGCTCGCGGGACGCCTCGTTGGCGGCCTTCAGGGAGTCGTAGGCGTTCTCCTCGTCGGTGACGATGACGAGGGTGAGCACCATGCCCACGGCCGGGGTGCCGATCGCCCTGCGCCCCTGTACGAGCGCCTTGTTGATCTTGCTGGACGTGGTGTCCGTCAGGTCGATCCTCATGGCCGACGCCAGCTCCGTCCGTCTCGTGCGAGCATTTCGTCCGCCTCGACCGGGCCCCAGGTCCCGGACGGGTACTGCGCGGGCTTGCCGTGCTTGTCCCAGTACTCCTCGATCGGGTCGAGGATCTTCCAGGAGAGCTCGACCTCCTCGGTGCGCGGGAAGAGGTTGGCGTCGCCCAACAGGACGTCCAGGATGAGGCGTTCGTACGCCTCCGGGCTGGACTCGGTGAAGGACTCGCCGTACGCGAAGTCCATCGACACGTCCCGGATCTCCATCGACGTGCCCGGCACCTTGGAGCCGAAGCGGACCGTGATGCCCTCGTCCGGCTGGACGCGGATCACGATCGCGTTCTGGCCGAGCTCCTCGGTGGCGGTGTGGTCGAAGGGGGAGTGGGGCGCCCGCTGGAAGACGACGGCGATCTCCGTGACCCGGCGGCCGAGCCGCTTGCCCGTACGCAGGTAGAAGGGCACGCCCGCCCAGCGGCGGTTGTCCACCTCCAGCTTGATGGCCGCGTACGTGTCGGTCTTCGACTTGGGGTCGATGCCGTCTTCCTGGAGGTAGCCGACGGCCTTCTCGCCGCCCTGCCACCCGGCCGCGTACTGGCCGCGCACCGTGTCCGCGCCGAGGTCCTTCGGCAGCCGCACGGCGCCGAGCACCTTGGCCTTCTCCGCGACCAGCGCGTCCGCGTCGAAGGAGGCGGGCTCCTCCATGGCGGTCAGCGCCATCAGCTGGAGCAGGTGGTTCTGGATGACGTCACGGGCGGCGCCGATGCCGTCGTAGTAGCCGGCGCGGCCGCCGATGCCGATGTCCTCGGCCATGGTGATCTGCACGTGGTCGACGTACGACCGGTTCCAGATCGGCTCGAACATCTGGTTGGCGAAGCGCAGCGCCAGGATGTTCTGGACGGTCTCCTTGCCGAGGTAGTGGTCGATCCGGAACACCTGGTCCGGGGCGAACACCTCGTGCACGATCGCGTTCAGGTCCTGCGCCGAGGCCAGGTCGTGGCCGAACGGCTTCTCGATGACGGCGCGCCGCCAGGAGCCCTCCGGGGCGTCCGCGAGCCCGTGCTTCTTGAGCTGCTGGACGACCTGCGGGAAGAACTTCGGCGGGACCGAGAGGTAGAAGGCGAAGTTGCCGCCGGTGCCCTGGGCCTGGTCCAGGTCCTGGATGGTCTTCTTCAGGGCCTCGAAGGCGTCGTCGTCGTCGAAGTTGCCCTGGACGAAGCGCATGCCCTGGATGAGCTGCTGCCAGACCTCCTCGCGGAAGGGCGTGCGCGCGTGCTGCTTGACCGCGTCGTGCACCTCCTGCGCGAAGTCCTCGTCCTGCCACTCCCGGCGGGCGAAGCCGATGAGGGAGAAGCCCGGCGGCAGCAGACCCCGGTTGGCCAGGTCGTACACGGCGGGCATCAGCTTTTTGCGGGACAAATCGCCCGTAACGCCAAAGATGACCAGGCCCGACGGCCCCGCGATACGCGGGAGCCGTCGGTCCGCGGCGTCACGGAGCGGATTCGCTCCATGTACTGCGGTCAAGGTTTCAGCCCTCCGAAGGGGCGAGGCGCTTGAGCTCTGCCTCGGTCGACTTGAGCAGGTCGTTCCAGGACGCCTCGAACTTCTCCACGCCCTCGTCCTCGAGCAGCTGCACGACCTCGTCGTAGGAGATCCCGAGCTTCTCGACGGCCGCGATCTCGGCGCGCGACTGGTCGTACGTCCCGGCGATGGTGTTGCCGGTGATCTGACCGTGGTCGGCGGTCGCCTCGAGGGTGGCCTCCGGCATCGTGTTCACCGTGTTCGGGGCGACCAGGTCGTCCACGTACAGGGTGTCCTTGTACGCCTTGTCCTTCACGCCGGTCGAGGCCCACAGCGGACGCTGCTTGTTGGCCTGCGCCTTGTCGAGGGCGGCCCAGCGGTCGGAGGAGAAGACCTCCTCGTACGCCTCGTAGGCGAGGCGGGCGTTGGCGAGACCGGCCTTGCCGCGCGCGGCCTTGGCCTCGTCGGTGCCGAGCTTGTCGATGCGCTTGTCGATCTCCGTGTCCACGCGGGACACGAAGAAGGACGCCACCGAGTGGATCTTGGAGAGGTCCAGGCCGCGCTCCTTGGCCTTCTCCAGGCCCGCGAGGAAGGCGTCCATGACCGCGCGGTAGCGCTCCAGGGAGAAGATCAGCGTCACGTTGACGCTGATGCCGAGGCCGATGACCTCGGTGATCGCCGGGAGGCCCGCCTTGGTGGCCGGGATCTTGATGAGCGTGTTCGGACGGTCCACCAGCCACGCCAGCTGCTTGGCCTCGGCGACCGTGGCCGCCGTGTTGTGGGCCAGGCGCGGGTCGACCTCGATCGACACACGGCCGTCCTGGCCGCCCGTCGCGTCGAAGACCGGGCGCAGGATGTCGGCGGCGTCGCGGACGTCCGCCGTCGTGATCATGCGGATCGCCTCTTCGACGGTGACGCCGCGGGCGGCGAGGTCGGCGACCTGCTGCTCGTAGCCGTCACCGCTGGAGATCGCCTTCTGGAAGATCGACGGGTTGGTCGTGACGCCCACGACGTGGCTCTGGTCGATCAGCTCGGCGAGGTTGCCGGACGTGATCCGCTTGCGCGACAGGTCGTCCAGCCAGATCGCGACGCCTTCGTCGGAGAGGCGCTTGAGTGCGTCTGTCATGGAAAATACATCTCCTACTTGGTCGTATACGGGCGTCAGCGCTGAGCTGCGTCGATGGATTCCCGCGCCTTGGCCACCACGTTCTCCGCAGTGAAACCGAACTCGCGGAAGAGGACCTTGCCGTCCGCGGAAGCGCCGAAGTGTTCAAGGGAAACGATGCGGCCGGCGTCACCGACGTAGCGGTGCCAGGTCAGGCCGATGCCCGCCTCCACCGCCACGCGCGCCTTCACGGCGGGCGGCAGGACGCTGTCCTTGTACGCCTGGTCCTGCTCCTCGAACCACTCCACGGACGGCATCGAGACCACCCGGGTCGGGACGCCCGCGGCCTGCAGCTGCTCGCGCGCCTCGACGGCGAGCTGCACCTCGGAGCCGGTGCCGAGGAGCACGACCTGAGGCTCGCCGCCCTCTGCGTCGAACAGCACGTAACCGCCCTTGGCCGCGCCCTCGGTGAGTTCGCGGTCGTAGGTCGGCACGCCCTGGCGGGTCAGCGCGAGGCCGTGCGGGGCGCCCTTGCCGTAGACCTTCGTGTAGCGCTTGAGGATCTCGCGCCAGGCGACCGCGGTCTCGTTGGCGTCCGCCGGGCGCACCACGTTCAGGCCCGGGATGGCGCGCAGCGAGGCCAGGTGCTCGACCGGCTGGTGCGTCGGGCCGTCCTCGCCGAGTCCCACGGAGTCGTGCGTCCACACGTACGTCACCGGCAGGTGCATCAGCGCGGACAGCCGGACCGCGTTGCGCATGTAGTCGGAGAACACCAGGAAGGTGCCGCCGTAGATGCGGGTACCGCCGTGCAGCGCGATGCCGTTCATCTCCGCGGCCATGGAGTGCTCGCGGATGCCGAAGTGGATCGTCCGGCCGTACGGGTCCGCCTCGGGCAGCGGGTTGTCCGCCGGGAGGAACGAACTCGTCTTGTCGATGGTCGTGTTGTTCGACCCGGCCAGGTCGGCGGAGCCGCCCCACAGCTCGGGGACGACCGGGCCGAGGGCCTGCAGCACCTTGCCGGACGCGGCACGCGTCGCGACGCCCTTGCCCGTCTCGAAGACCGGGAGCTTCTCCTCCCAGCCCGCCGGGAGCTCGCCCGCCGTGATGCGGTCGAACTCGGCGGCGCGCTCCGCGTTCGAGGTGCGCCAGGCCGCGAAGCCCTTCTCCCACTCGGCCTTGGCCTCACGGCCCCGGTCAAGTGCCGTGCGGGTGTGGGCGATGACCTCGTCGGCGACCTCGAAGTGCTGCTCCGGGTCGAAGCCCAGGACGCGCTTGGTGGCCGCCACCTCCTCGTCGCCGAGCGCCGAGCCGTGCGCGGCCTCGGTGTTCTGCGCGTTGGGGGCGGGCCAGGCGATGATCGAGCGCATCGCGATGAAGGACGGCTTGTCCGTGACGGCCTTCGCCTGCTGGATCGCGGCGAACAGCGCGGCCGGGTCCAGGTCGCCGTTCTCCTTGGGCTCCACGCGCTGGACGTGCCAGCCGTACGCCTCGTACCGCTTCACGGTGTCCTCGGAGATCGCCGTCTCCGTGTCGCCCTCGATCGAGATGTGGTTGTCGTCCCACAGCAGGATCAGGTTGCCGAGCTTCTGGTGCCCGGCCATCGAGGACGCCTCCGCGGAGATGCCCTCCTCCAGGCAGCCGTCACCGGCGATGGAGTAGATGAAGTGGTCGAAGGGAGACTCGCCCTGCGCCGTCTCCGGGTCGAACAGACCGCGCTCGTAGCGGGCGGCCATCGCCATGCCCACGGCGTTGGCGACACCCTGGCCCAGCGGGCCCGTCGTCGTCTCGACGCCGGTGGTGTGGCCGTACTCCGGGTGACCGGGGGTCTTCGAGCCCCAGGTGCGGAACGCCTTCAGGTCGTCCAGCTCCAGGCCGAAGCCGGCCAGGTACAGCTGCACGTACAGGGTCAGGGAGGAGTGGCCCGCGGAGAGGACGAACCGGTCACGGCCGGTCCAGTCGGCGTCCGCCGGGTCGTGCCTCATCACCTTCTGGAAGAGGGTGTACGCGGCGGGCGCGAGGCTCATGGCCGTACCAGGATGGCCGTTGCCGACCTTCTGTACGGAATCCATGGCCAGGACGCGGGCGGTATCGACGGCCCGCTGGTCCAGTTCGGTCCACTCGAGGTCTGTGGTGGTCGGCTTGGTGCTCACCCTGGGTCAGGGCTCCTCTCCACATGCTCTACATGTCGAAGCCGGCGTGTGATCTCACCCGGCGCTGTCGAGCCTACCGCTGGAAAGACGTGCATTTTTTCGAGTCATTCCGGAGTCATTCCAGACTCCCGCGACTACGTCACTTCCGCCTCCCGAACGCCGAGCATGTGTCGTCCTGCGCGCTCATTTGGCCACTTCTGGAGACCGCTTCCGGAGACCACTCCTGAGGCGGCTATTCCGGTTATCCGGAATTGCCCCGACGCGGGGCGCGCGAGGCCCCTCGACACGTCCCCCAACACGACCCCACCCCCGCGAAGGGCGAGGTATGGGCAACGTCTACAGTGGCGTGGTACGCGCGAGCCTTTACCGGATCTTCATGTCTGAACGTCCGACGCGGCTCGCTGGGAGTCTCTGTCAGGGGTGTGCGTGACGGCCGTCGAATCCCGTCCACCGGGGGTGCTGGGGACGAGCCAGAGCTCTGGCCGTCGGCCGGTCGGGGCCCGTGTCAGGGCCTTCGTGGCGCTGACCAAGCCGCGGATCATCGAGCTGCTGCTCATCACCACCGTGCCGGTGATGTTCCTCGCCGAGCAAGGAGTGCCCAACCTGCGGCTGGTCTTCCTGACCTGCCTGGGCGGCTACCTCTCCGCGGGCGGCGCCAACGCGCTGAACATGTACATCGACCGCGACATCGACGCCCTCATGGACCGCACGTCGCAACGGCCCCTGGTCACCGGCATGGTGAGCCCCCGTGAGTGCATGGCCTTCGGCATCACGCTCGCCGTCGTCTCCACGCTCCTGTTCGGGCTGGCCGTCAACTGGCTGTCCGCGTGGCTGTCGTTGGGCGCGCTGCTCTTCTACGTGGTCGTCTACACGATGATCCTGAAGCGGCGCACCTCGCAGAACATCGTGTGGGGCGGCATCGCGGGCTGCATGCCGGTCCTCATCGGCTGGTCCTCGGTCACCAACTCCATGTCGTGGGCGCCGGTCATCCTCTTCCTCGTCATGTTCTTCTGGACGCCGCCGCACTACTGGCCGCTCTCCATGAAGGTCAAGGACGACTACGCGCGCGTGGGCGTCCCGATGCTGCCGGTCATCGCCTCCAACAAGGTCGTCGCCCGCCAGATCGTCCTCTACAGCTGGGTGATGGTCGGCGTCTCGCTGCTGCTCCAGCCGCTCGGCTACACCGGCTGGTTCTACACGGCGGTCGCCCTCGCCACCGGCGGCTGGTGGCTGTGGGAGGCGCACAGCCTGCAGAACCGCGCGAAGGCCGAGGTCACGGGCGGCAAGCTCAAGGAGATGCGGCTCTTCCACTGGTCGATCACCTATGTGTCGCTGCTCTTCGTGGCGGTGGCGGTGGACCCCTTCCTTCGCTGAGGACGGCTTCTCGCTCGACGACGGGCGGGCCACGTGGTGTTGAAGACCACGTGGCCCGCCCGTCGCCAGTTGATCTACCCGTCGGTAGCATCCTGCCCATGGCAGACACGCAGCAGACGGACGCGCAGACGGACGACAGCAAGAAGGCCGCTGACAGCGAGCAGGCCGCTGTCAGCAAGGAAGCCGCGAAGGCCGACCGAAAGGCCGCCCGCCTCGCCAAGGAGATCGGCAGCTTCGCCCGCGCCCACGGCGGCGCCGAGGGCAAGGTCTCGTACATCGGCGAGCACGGCACCCGCATCGTGCTCGTCGGCGAGGACGGCGGCTGGGGCGACCTCGTGGCCCCCACCTACGCGATCGCGCAGAGCGCCGTGGAGAAGGCCGGGATCACCGTGCACGAGGAGTTCGACGGCGAGTTCGCCGCCAAGGTGCGGACCGGGCCCTACGAGTGGTCGCGGATGGCCGGGATCCAGGTCGGCGGCCCGAGCAACGGCTGACCCCCGGCACGGCTGGCACCGCGTGCCTCTGTGCGACTGGCCGAAAGCAACACCTGACGCCCGGGTCACCCGTTAGGACCGTAGAAGCACGGTCCACTCACCAGGAGCCCGGATGATCGAAACGCCGTCCCTGGTGGACCAGTACTGCCACGGCGTGCTCCGTACGGAGCTGGGCCTCGGCACCTTCGAGGCCCATCTCGGCGGGGGCGAGGGCCCGCCCGCCCCCGGCACCACCTTCTTCGACACCCAGACCGGCTTCGCGGTGCGCCGCTGGTGCCCGCCGCTGCTCGGGCTCGAACCCCACTGTCCGCCCGCCCGCTACCTGGCCCGGCGCCGCGAGCTCGGCGTCCTGGAGGCGGGGCGGCGGCTGCTGCGGGGGAGCGGCATCACCACGTACCTCGTCGACACGGGGCTGCCCGGGGACCTCACCGGGCCCAGCGAGATGGCGTCCACGGGCGGCGCGCAGGCCCGCGAGATCGTGCGCCTGGAATTACTGGCCGAGCAGGTCGCCGACACCTCCGGCACCGTCGACTCGTTTCTGGCCAACCTCGCCGAGTCCGTGCACGGCGCCGCCGCCGGAGCCGTCGCCTTCACCTCGGTCGCAGGCGTACGGCACGGCCTCGCCCTCGCCCCCGAACCACCGGGCCCCGGCGAGGTGCGGGGCGCCGTCGGGCGCTGGCTGGCCGGGCGGCAGGTGGGCGGGGCCCTCAGTGACCCGGTGCTGCTGCGGCACCTGCTGTGGATCGCGGTGGCCTCGGGGCTGCCGCTGCAGTTGCACGCCGGGGCGGCCGACCCGCAGGCGCACTTCGGCGAGTTCGCGCGGGCCACGGTCGGGCTCGGCACCGACCTGGTCCTGCTGCACGGCTACCCGCACCACCGCAACGCCGCGCACCTCGCCGGGGTCTTCCCGCACGTGTACGCGGATGTGGGCCCCGCCCTCGTACGGACCGGGGCGCGTGCCGCCGAGGTGCTCGCGGAGGTCCTGGAGCTCGCGCCCTTCGGCAAGCTGCTCTTCTCCAGCGGCGCCCACGGCCTGCCCGAGCTGCATGTGGTGGGGGCCCAGCTGTTCCGGGAGTCCCTGGGGCGGGTGCTCGGGACGTGGGTGGCCGAGGGGGCGTGGTCGCTGGGCGACGCGCAGCGGGTGGCGGGGCTTGTGGCCGCAGGGAACGCGCGGCGGGTGTACGCGCTGTCGGACGGCGGCGAGACGTGAGGCGGTCAGATGAGAAGGCCGTCAGTCAGAAGGCCGTCAGACGGTGGAGAGCCGTGAGTCGTCCGCCTGGGCCGGTACGTCGACGGTGAGCTCGGGCCGCTCGCGCAGTGACAGCAGCACGCGCATCACGCCGATCCACACCAGGCACGAGCCGAACATGTGCAGGCCGACCAGGATCTCCGGCAGGTCCGTGAAGTACTGGACGTAGCCGATCACGCCCTGGGCCAGGAGGATCAGGAAGAGGTCGCGGGTACGGGACAGCGGGCCGCGCGGCGCGTCGACCGCCTTGAGGACGAACCACAGGGCGAACGTCAGCGTCACCACGATCCACGCGAGGACCGCGTGCAGCTTGCTGACCGTCTCCCAGTCGAAGCCCATCCGCGGCACCTCGCTGGAGTCGCCCGCGTGCGGCCCGGAGCCCGTCACGACGGTGCCCACGGCGATCAGCAGCACCGAGGCCGCGACCAGGAACCACACCAGCTGCACCACGGCCTTGCCGACCAGCGGGCGCGGCTCGGCGTCGCCCTCGCGGGTGCGCTGCCACATGGTGACGGCGACCGCGATCAGCGCGGTGGAGAGCAGGAAGTGGGCCGCGACGGTCCAGGGGTTGAGGCCCACGAGGACCACGATGCCGCCGAGTACGGCGTTGCCCATGACCAGCCAGAACTGGGCCCAGCCGAGCCGGGTGAGGCTGCGCCGCATCGGCTTCTGGGAGCGGGCCGCGATGATCGCCCAGCCGACGACCGCACACAGCACGTACGTCAGCATGCGGTTGCCGAACTCGACGACTCCGTGGAAGCCCATCTCGCTCGTCGCGGTGAGCGACTGGTCGGTGCACTTGGGCCAGGTCGGGCAGCCGAGCCCCGAGCCGGTCAGCCGGACGGCACCGCCCGTCACCACGATGACCACCGTCATCGCGAGGGAGAGCAGGGCCGCGCGCTGGACGGTCCGTTGGGCGGGGGTCCAGCGCTCGGCGATGTAGGCGAGCGGATTGCGCACGAAGGCGACGGCGTCGGCCCGGGTCACGTTTGGCACGGGCCCCATCGTAGGGGTCCGCTTGTGCACGGCTTCACGAGGGGGACGTATGCGGTGCTTTTGTGACGTGCCTTACTCCGGGAGGCAGCAGGGGAGTTGCGTCGGGGAGTTGCTCCCAGCGGAAGCGGGGAGCTACTCCCAGCGGAAGAAGCGCGCGGCCGCGCCGAGCCCCAACACGGCCCAGACGGCGAGGATTCCGAGATCGCCCCACGGCATTCCGGCGCCGTGCTGCAGCACGTCCCGAAGGCCGTCCGAGAGCGCCGAGATGGGCAGCAGGCCGAGCACCGACTGGGCCGCGTCCGGGAACTTGTCGAGCGGCACGATCACCCCGCCGCCCACCAGGAGCAGCAGGAAGACCAGGTTCGCGGCGGCCAGCGTCGCCTCCGCCTTGAGGGTGCCCGCCATCAGCAGGCCGAGCCCGGAGAACGCCGCGGTGCCGAGGACGAGCAGCAGGAGCACGGCGACGGGGTTGCCGTGCGGGGACCAGCCGAGCCCGAACGCGATCACCGTGAGGAGCACGATCTGGAGCACCTCGGTGACCAGCACCGAGACGGTCTTCGCCGTCATCAGGCCCCAGCGGGGGAGCGGCGAGGCGCCGAGCCGCTTGAGGACCCCGTACCGCCGCTCGAAGCCCGTCGCGATGGCCTGGCCGGTGAAGGCCGTCGACATCACGGCGAGCGCGAGGATGCCGGGCGTGAGGAAGTCGACCGACTTGCCCTTGCCCGTGTCGACGATGTCGACGGCCGAGAAGAGGACCAGGAGCAGGGTGGGGATGACGACCGTGAGGAGGAGCTGCTCGCCGTTGCGCAGCAGCATCTTCGTCTCCAGGGCCGCCTGCGCCGCGATCATGCGGGGCAGCGGGGCGGCGCCCGGCTTCGGCGTGTACGTACCGGCGGCGCTCATCCGCGCAGCTCCTTACCCGTGAGCTCCAGGAAGACGTCTTCGAGGGTGTGGCGTTCGACGGAGATCTTGTCCGGCATCACTCCGTGCTGGGCGCACCAGGAGGTGACGGTGGCGAGCAGCTGCGGGTCGACCTCGCCGGAGACCCGGTAGGAGCCGGGGGTGAGTTCGGCCGCCGCCGAGTCCGGGGGCAGGGCCTTCAGGAGCGAGGCCACGTCGAGCCCTGGGCGGCCCGTGAAGCGCAGCGTGTTCTCGGCGCCGCCGCGGCACAGCTCCTCCGGGGTGCCCTGGGCGATGACCCGCCCCGCGTCGATGATGGCGACGTCGTCGGAGAGCTGCTCGGCCTCGTCCATGTGGTGCGTGGTGAGGATGACGCTCACGCCGTCGCGCCGCAGATCGCGTACGAGGTCCCAAGTGGCCCGGCGCGCCTGCGGGTCGAGGCCCGCGGTGGGCTCGTCGAGGAAGACGAGTTCGGGGCGGCCGACGACGGCCATGGCGAGGGCGAGCCGCTGCTGCTGGCCGCCCGAAAGGCGCCGGTAGGTGGTGCGCCCGCAGCTGTCGAGGCCGAGCCGCTCGATGAGCGCGTCCACGTCGAGGGGGTGGGCGTGCAGCGTGGCGACGTGCCGGAGCATCTCGTCGGCGCGGGCGCCGGAGTAGACGCCGCCGGACTGGAGCATCACGCCGATGCGGGGGCGCAGTGCGGCCCCCTGGCGCGCCGGGTCGAGGCCGAGGACGCGGACGGTGCCGGAGTCCGGCTTCCGGTAGCCCTCGCAGGTCTCGATGGTGGTGGTCTTGCCGGCGCCGTTCGGGCCGAGGACGGCGGTGATGCCCGCCCTGGCCGTGAGGCTGAGACCGTCGACCGCGGTCTTGGTTCCGTACCGCTTCACCAGGTTCTCGACCTGGAGGACGGGCTCGCTTCGCATGGTGAGCCAGTCTAGGGACGGGCCCGAGGTCCCGGGCGGCCGGGGCGGCAGTCCTCTCCTTGGTGACCTTTTCCGGTCAGACAGGGGCAGGGCCGGACCTAACGTCGATATGTGACCACCATTGCGGAGAACGTCGAGGAAACATCCGAGCAGGCCGCCCACAAGGCGCACGACCTGCGGCGCACTCCGCGCTACTTCGTCTCCGCGATCCTGGCGGGCGCCTACATAGGCGTCGGCGAAGTGCTTCTCCTTGTCGCCATCTCGCCCTTCGTGGCGGCCGGTTCGTCGTCGGTGAAGCTCCTCGAAGGGCTCGTCTTCCCGATCGCGCTGACCATCGTGATGTTCGCGGGTGCCCAGCTCTTCACCAGCAACGTGATGGTGATGCTGATCGGGGCGCTCACGGGACGGACGGGGGCGCGGGACCTGGTGGGCAGCTGGGTGCTGTCCCTGGCCGGCAACTTCGTCGGGGCGTTCCTCTTCAGCGCGATGGTGCACGCCTCCGGAGTCACCTCCAGCGCACCCGCGCGCGCGATGCTCGCCGAGATGGTGCACGGCAAGGCGGCGCTCGACGGGGGTCAGCTGTTCTGGCGCGCGGTGCTCTGCAACTTCCTCGTCTGCCTGGCGATCTGGATGTTCTACCGGGCCAAGGGGGACGGCGCGAAGATCTTCGTGCTGTGGATCCCGGTCCTCGTCTTCGTCGCGGTCGGCTTCGAGCACTGCGTCGCGAACATGGCGCTGTTCTCCATGGGCATCCTCGACGGCAGCGCGAGCTGGGGCGATCTGCTGCGGAACCTGCTGTTCACGGTGCCGGGCAACATCGTCGGCGGCGGTCTCCTGGTCGCCGGTTCGTACTGGTTCATGGGGCGCCCGGAGCGCGAAGAGGACCTCTGAACCCGCCCTACCGGGGGTGCGGGCGGTGTTCGGCCAGCCACTTCGTCGCGTACGCCACCGCGTCGGCCAGCGGGAAGAGCCGCACGTCCGCGGCGCCCACCCGGCCCCGTACGACCGCTGAGGTCGCGCTCTCGAACGCCGCTCCCAGTTCCTCGAAGCCGTCGTCGGTGATCGAGCGGTCCCGCACCGTCAGCCAGCGGCGCCCCTCGGGGGTCATGACCGCGAAGGAGTTGTCCTCCTCGGGTCCGGGGACGCGGTACTCGGCCAGGTGGAAGGCCGTGCAGGAGCCGTAGCCCGCGCCGAGGAGCAGCACGCGCGCGTGGGCCTCCTCCAGCCGGGCCAGGGGGCTGTGCTCGCCGAGGCGATGGTCCAGGGCGTGGCCCTCGGTGATCTCCGTGGCGCGCGGGCCGATCGCCGCGAACGACGTCTGGGGGTGCGCGCTGCGGACGGCGCCGGGCCAGGTGCGGACGGTCTCGGGGAGCACGCCGACCCCGCGCGTGGGGGCGGTGCGCGGGTCGTACGCGGGCATGGAGGCGCGGATCTCGGGCCACCACTCCGGGGGCACGGGAGGGTTCTCCCACTCGGCGGGGTCGGAGTTGTCGCTGGACTGCGTGGGCACCACGAGCGTCCCCGTCCGGCCGACTGCGTCGAGCAGCGCTTGAACGGCCGCGACCGGGCCGCCGCTGACCCAGCCGAGGGCGCTGAGCGAGGTGTGCACGAGGAGCGTCTCGCCGGACTTGACACCGGCCGCGCGCAGCTGGTCGGCGAGTGAGTCGCGGGTGCACAAAGGGCCGGTCGGAGGGGGTGTGGGCATGCTTCCGGAGTCTTCCCGAGCTGCTCGTGATCCGCCACCGAATTGCCCTCGACATGATCGATCAAAGATCGTTTTCGCAGGTCAGCTTAGGTTTGCCTAAGTGATGCAGCGCACCGGCCGGTGATCAGGGCGCGGGTTGTCAGGCCCTGAGGAATTACGCAACAATGGCGTTGTGAAAAACGTTGGCGGGGCTCCCCAGGAGGATCTCGCGACCGGTGAGCGGTCCACTCGCAACCGGGTCGCGCGCTCCATCCTGGACCACGGCCCGTCCACCGTGGCCGACCTCGCCGGGCGCCTCGGCCTCACCCAGGCCGCCGTCCGCCGCCACCTCGACGCGCTGGTCGCGGACGACGTCGTGGAGCCCCGCGAGAAGCGGGTCTACGGGGCGCGCACCCGCGGCCGTCCGGCCAAGGTGTTCGCGCTCACGGACTGCGGCCGGGACGCCTTCGACCAGTCCTACGACAAGCTCGCCGTCGACGCCCTCCGCTGGATCGCGAAGAGCGCCGGAGACGGCGCGGCCGGGGACGAAGCCGTGGTGGCCTTCGCCCGCGCCCGCATCGCCGCCCAGGCCGGCGCCTACCGCGAAGCGATCGAGGCCGCCCGCCCCGAGGAGCGCACCGAGGCTCTGGCGAAGGCGTTGACCGCCGACGGGTACGCTGCTACGGCGCGCACCGCCCCGGTCGGCGAGCAGCTGTGCCAGCACCACTGCCCCGTCGCCCACGTCGCCGAACAGTTCCCGCAGCTCTGCGAGGCGGAGACGGAGATCTTCTCCCGCCTGCTCGGAACGCACGTCCAGCGGCTGGCCACGATCGCCCACGGCGACGGCGTCTGCACGACTTTTATCCCGAAGATTTCGAAGAACGCCCCCAACACCACCGATAACGCATCTGCAAGCACGGCCGGGAGGAACCCCGCATGACTCTCCCCATCGAGGAGACTGCCCACCCTGAGCTCGAGGGCCTGGGCAAGTACGAATACGGCTGGGCCGACTCCGACACGGCCGGCGCCTCTGCCAAGCGCGGCATCAACGAGGACGTCGTCCGCGACATCTCCGAGAAGAAGTCCGAGCCGGAGTGGATGACGAAGCTCCGCCTCAAGGGCCTGCGCCTCTTTGAGAAGAAGCCGATGCCCAACTGGGGCTCGGACCTCTCGGGCATCGACTTCGACAACATCAAGTACTTCGTGCGCTCCACGGAGAAGCAGGCGGAGTCCTGGGAGGACCTGCCCGAGGACATCAAGAACACGTACGACAAGCTCGGCATCCCCGAGGCGGAGAAGCAGCGCCTCGTCGCCGGTGTCGCCGCCCAGTACGAGTCGGAGGTCGTCTACCACCAGATCCGCGAGGACCTGGAGGAGCAGGGCGTCATCTTCCTGGACACCGACACGGCCCTGAAGGAGCACCCCGAGCTCTTCAAGGAGTACTTCGGCACGGTCATCCCGGTCGGTGACAACAAGTTCGCCTCGCTGAACACCGCGGTGTGGTCCGGCGGCTCCTTCATCTACGTGCCGAAGGGCGTGCACGTGGAGATCCCGCTGCAGGCGTACTTCCGCATCAACACCGAGAACATGGGCCAGTTCGAGCGGACGCTGATCATCGTCGACGAGGACGCCTACGTCCACTACGTCGAGGGCTGCACCGCCCCGATCTACAAGTCGGACTCCCTGCACTCCGCGGTCGTCGAGATCATCGTGAAGAAGGGCGCCCGCTGCCGCTACACGACCATCCAGAACTGGTCGAACAACGTCTACAACCTGGTCACCAAGCGCGCCGTGGCGTACGAGGGCGCGACCATGGAGTGGATCGACGGCAACATCGGCTCCAAGGTCACGATGAAGTACCCCGCCGTCTACCTGATGGGCGAGCACGCCAAGGGCGAGACCCTGTCGATCGCCTTCGCGGGCGAGGGGCAGCACCAGGACGCCGGTTCCAAGATGGTCCACATGGCGCCGAACACGTCCTCCAACATCGTGTCCAAGTCCGTGGCGCGTGGCGGCGGCCGTACCTCCTACCGCGGTCTCGTCGAGATCGGTGAGGGCGCCGCCGGATCGAAGTCGAACGTGCTCTGTGACGCGCTGCTCGTCGACACGATCTCGCGCTCCGACACGTACCCGTACGTGGACGTCCGCGAGGACGACGTCTCCATGGGCCACGAGGCCACCGTCTCCAAGGTCTCCGACGACCAGCTCTTCTACCTGATGAGCCGCGGCATGACGGAGTTCGAGGCCATGGCGATGATCGTGCGCGGCTTCGTCGAGCCGATCGCCAAGGAACTGCCCATGGAGTACGCCCTGGAGCTGAACCGGCTGATCGAGCTGCAGATGGAGGGCGCGGTCGGTTAGTCCCGGCCGCCGCCGACTCCCGTAGCAGCGAGCAGACTTCTTTAACGCAGAGAGAGAGCACGACGACAGCCATGGCTGAGGCTCAGAACATCCCGGTGGGGTCGACCACCGCCGGATCCATCGCGGTGGCCGCCGAGTCCACCGTCGCCACCCGCATGAGCGCGCCCCCGTCCTTCGACGTGGCGGACTTCCCGGTCCCGCACGGCCGCGAGGAGGAGTGGCGGTTCACGCCGCTGGAGCGGCTGCGCGGGCTGCACGACGGCACGGCGGCCGCGAGCGGCGGCATCCGCGTCGAGGTGACCGCGCCCGAGGGCGTCACCCAGGAGACCGTCGGCCGGGACGACACGCGCGTCGGCAAGGCGGGCAAGCCCGTCGACCGCGTCGCCGCGCAGGCCTACTCGTCCTTCGAGAAGGCGTCCGTCGTGACCGTCCCCAAGGAGACGGTGCTCACCGAGCCGATCCGGATCGCCGTGCACGGCGAGGGCGGCACCGCCTTCGCCCACCAGGTCGTCGAGCTGGGCGCGTTCGCCGAGGCCCTCGTCGTCATCGACCACACCGGTGACGCCGTGCTCGCCGCCAACGTCGACTTCATCGTCGGCGACGGCGCCAAGCTGACCGTCGTCTCCGTCCAGGACTGGGACGACAAGGCGGTGCACGTAGCCCAGCACAACGCGCTGATCGGCCGCGACGCCTCCTTCAAGTCCGTGGTCGTCACCTTCGGCGGCGACGTCGTCCGCCTCCACCCGCGCGTCAACTACGCGGGCACCGGCGGCGAGGCCGAGCTCTTCGGCCTCTACATCACCGACGCGGGCCAGCACCAGGAGCACCGGCTCCTGGTCGACCACAACACCCCGCACTGCAAGTCGAACGTCGTCTACAAGGGCGCGCTCCAGGGCGACGACGCCCACGCGGTGTGGATCGGAGACGTCCTCATCGAGGCCGCCGCCGAGGGCACGGACACGTACGAGATGAACCGCAACCTGGTTCTGACCGACGGCGCCCGCGTCGACTCCGTGCCGAACCTCGAGATCGAGACCGGCGAGATCGTCGGCGCGGGCCACGCCTCGGCGACCGGCCGCTTCGACGACGAGCAGCTCTTCTACCTCCAGTCCCGCGGCATCCCGGAGGACGAGGCCCGCCGCCTGGTCGTCCGTGGCTTCTTCGCCGAGCTGGTCCAGCAGATCGGCCTGCCGGACGTCGAGGAGCGCCTCATCGCGAAGATCGAAGAGGAGCTGGAGGCGACGGTCGCATGACCTTCGTACGCGCCTGTGGACTGAGCGAGCTGGAGGAGGACACCCCGAAGCGGGTGGAACTCGACGGCACGCCGGTCTCGGTCGTCCGCACCGAGGGCGAGGTGTTCGCGATCAACGACATCTGCTCGCACGCGAACGTCTCCCTCTCCGAGGGCGAGGTGGAGGACTGCCAGATCGAGTGCTGGCTGCACGGCTCCGCGTTCGACCTCCGCACCGGCAAGCCGTCCGGCCTTCCCGCGACGCGCCCCGTCCCCGTATACCCCGTAAAGATCGAAGGGGACGATGTGCTCGTCTCCGTCACCCAGGAGTCCTGAGGCACATGGCAACGCTTGAAATCCGCGACCTGCACGTTTCCGTTGAGGTCGACAACGGCACCAAGGAAATCCTCAAGGGTGTCGACCTGACCGTGAAGCAGGGCGAGACGCACGCCATCATGGGCCCCAACGGCTCCGGCAAGTCGACCCTCGCGTACTCCATCGCAGGTCACCCCAAGTACACGATCACCAGCGGCACCGTGACCCTCGACGGCGAGGACGTCCTCGAGATGTCCGTCGACGAGCGTGCCCGCGCCGGCATGTTCCTCGCCATGCAGTACCCGGTCGAGGTCCCCGGCGTCTCGGTCTCCAACTTCCTGCGCACGTCGGCGACGGCGATCCGCGGCGAGGCCCCCAAGCTGCGCACCTGGGTGAAGGAGGTCAAGTCCGCGATGGAGCAGCTCCAGATGGACCCGGCCTTCGCCGAGCGCAACGTGAACGAGGGCTTCTCCGGCGGTGAGAAGAAGCGCCACGAGATCCTGCAGATGGAGCTCCTCAAGCCGAAGATCGCGATCCTCGACGAGACCGACTCCGGCCTCGACGTCGACGCGCTTCGCCAGGTCTCCGACGGCGTCAACCGCGTCCGCGAGACGGGCGAGGTCGGCACCCTCCTCATCACGCACTACACGCGCATCCTGCGCTACATCAAGCCCGACTTCGTGCACGTCTTCTCGGCGGGCAAGATCGTCGAGTCCGGCGGCCCCGAGCTGGCCGACACTCTCGAGGCCGAGGGCTACGAGAAGTACACGAAGGGTGGCGTATCCGCGTGACACAGCTGCCGGGCCTCCTCGACACCGAGGCGATCCGCAAGGACTTCCCGATCCTGGACCGCACGCTCCACGACGGCAAGAAGCTCGTGTACCTGGACAACGCGGCGACCTCACAGACGCCGCGCCAGGTCCTCGACGTGCTGAACGAGTACTACGAGCAGCACAACGCGAACGTCCACCGCGGCGTGCACGTCCTCGCCGAGGAGGCCACGGCGCTGTACGAGGGCGCCCGTGACAAGGTCGCGTCGTTCATCAACGCGCCCAGCCGCGACGAGGTGATCTTCACCAAGAACGCGTCGGAGTCACTCAACCTCGTGGCGAACATGCTCGGTTGGGCCGACGAGCCCTACCGCGTGGACCACGAGACCGAGATCGTCATCACGGAGATGGAGCACCACTCCAACATCGTTCCGTGGCAGCTGCTCTCGCAGCGCACCGGCGCGAAGCTGAAGTGGTTCGGGCTCACCGACGACGGCCGGCTCGACCTGTCCAACATCGACGAGGTCATCACGGAGCAGACGAAGATCGTCTCCTTCGTCCTGGTCTCCAACATCATGGGCACGGTCAACCCGGTCGAGGCGATCGTGCGCCGCGCCCAGGAGGTCGGCGCGCTCGTCCTGATCGACGCCTCCCAGGCGGCGCCGCACATGCCGCTCGACGTGCAGGCGCTGCAGGCCGACTTCGTGGCCTTCACCGGCCACAAGATGTGCGGCCCGACCGGCATCGGCGTGCTGTGGGGACGGCAGGAGCTCCTGGAGGACCTGCCGCCGTTCCTGGGCGGCGGCGAGATGATCGAGACCGTCTCGATGCACTCGTCGACGTACGCGCCCGCGCCGCACAAGTTCGAGGCCGGTACGCCCCCGATCTCCCAGGCCATCGGCCTGGGCGCGGCGGTGGACTACCTGAACGCGATCGGCATGGACAAGATCGCCGCGCATGAGCACGCCCTCACCGAGTACGCGGTGAAGCGGCTCGCGGAGGTCCCCGACCTGCGCATCATCGGCCCGACCACGGCCGAGGAGCGCGGTGCCGCGATCTCCTTCACGCTCGGGGACATCCACCCGCACGACGTGGGCCAGGTCCTCGACGAGGAGGGCATCGCGGTCCGGGTCGGCCACCACTGCGCCCGCCCTGTCTGCCTGCGCTACGGAATTCCCGCGACCACGCGAGCGTCGTTCTATCTGTACTCCACGCCCGGCGAGATCGACGCGCTCGTCGACGGCCTGGAGCACGTACGGAACTTCTTCGGCTGAGGAGCTGGCTGAGACGTGAAGCTGGATTCGATGTACCAGGACGTCATCCTGGACCACTACAAGCACCCGCACGGCCGGGGCTTGCGTGACGGCGACGCCGAGGTGCACCACGTCAACCCGACGTGCGGCGACGAGATCACGCTGCGTGTGAAGTACGACGGCTCGACCATCGCCGACGTCTCGTACGAGGGCCAGGGCTGCTCCATCAGCCAGGCGTCCGCCTCGGTCCTCAACGACCTGCTGGTCGGCAAGGAGCTGGCGGAGGCGCAGAAGATCCAGGGCGTGTTCCTGGAGCTGATGCAGTCGAAGGGCAAGCTGGAGCCGGACGACGAGATGGAGGAGGTCCTGGAGGACGCGGTCGCGTTCGCCGGGGTCTCCAAGTACCCCGCGCGCGTGAAGTGTGCTCTGCTGAGCTGGATGGCGTGGAAGGACGCGACGGCGCAGGCACTGGGCGCCGACGTCGAGGCCGAAGAGGCCGAAAGGAAGACGGCATGAGCGAGAACGAGACTCTGACCACGAAGCCCGCTTCGGAGGAAGAGGTCCGCGAGGCGCTGTACGACGTCGTCGACCCCGAACTGGGCATCGACGTCGTCAACCTGGGCCTGATCTACGGCATCCACATCGACGACGCGAACATCGCGACGATCGACATGACGCTGACGTCGGCGGCCTGCCCGCTGACCGACGTCATCGAGGACCAGGCGAAGTCCGCGACCGACGGCATCGTCAACGAGCTGCGGATCAACTGGGTCTGGATGCCGCCGTGGGGCCCGGACAAGATCACGGACGACGGGCGGGAGCAGCTGCGGGCGCTCGGCTTCAACGTCTGAGGGATTGCTGCTGGTTCGGCCCCCTGTGCCTGGCGGCGCTGGGGGCCGAACCGCGTTCTGTTCACCTTGCGTCTGTAGGGCGTACCCCCCTGGTTGGCGCAGGTGATTGAGGGTTCTCGACGACACAGCACCGTC
>NZ_JBHYJB010000033.1:0-123602 GCF_042740175.1 Streptomyces sp. NPDC059009
ATGTCCGTCCTCGAAAAGCCGGGGGCGCCGTGCGAGTGAATGAGTACTGGCTTGGGCGGGTTGCTGTACTGCGGGCGGACATACCGCCGCGTCCCCACCCCTTGCGCCGTCGCCCGTCTGGCGGTTGTTCCTCGCTTCCCGCGCGGGGGCGGGCCCCTTCAGCCTCGGGGAGGTTCCTTCAGCCTAGGGGGCGCCCTTCAGCCCGTCCGGCGTTTGAGGACGAGGCCGTTCAGGCCGATGGGGGTCTGGGGGCGCAGCCCCCAGGAGGGCGTCTCAGGGGCGACGGAGTCGCCGGATCGGGAAGGGGCGGGACTGGGGAAAAAGCCCCCGGCAGGGGCACCCGCACCCCGCAGAGCCCCTCAGCGACCGACCGACTCGGCCGCCACAGCCCCCCGCTGCCGGGCCAGCACCCCGCCACCACTCCCACCCCGCCACCCCGCCAACGCCGCAGCAGCCGCCCCCACCAGCCCCGCATCCGACCCCAACAGAGCGGGCGCCACAGCAAGTTGACGTACGAAGGACAGCGTGGCGTAGTCGCCGAGGGCCCGGCGGAGCGGGGCGAAGAGGACCTCTCCCGCCGTGGCCACACCACCGCCGACCACCGCGATGTCGATCTCCACAAGCGTGGCCGTCGCAGCGATCCCCGCGGCCAGCGCCCGGGCCGCGCGCTCGAAGGACGCCACCGCCGCCGGGTCCTGGGCCCGCGCCGCGCGCGCCACCGCCACCGCGGAGGTGTCACCGTCCGGCCCCGGCCGCCAGCCGTTGTCGAGCGCCCGCCTGGCGATGTTGGGCCCGCTCGCGATCCGCTCGACACAGCCGCGCGCCCCGCAGGGACAGGGATCCCCGTCCAGGTCCACGCTGATGTGGCCGATGTGGCCCGCGTTGCCGGTGGGGCCGGGATGGAGGGAGCCGCCGAGGATCAGGCCGCCGCCCACGCCCGTGGAGACCACCATGCACAGTGCGTTGTCGTGGCCGCGCGCCGCGCCCTGCCAGTGCTCGGCGGCCGCGATGGCCACCCCGTCGCCGATCAGCTCGACAGGCAGCCCCCCGGTGGTGGAGCGGACCCGGTCGACCAGGGGGTAGCCGCGCCAGCCCGGCACGTTGACAGGGCTGACCGTGCCCGCGGACGCGTCCACCGGGCCCGCGCTGCCGATGCCCACCGCACCGGCCCTCCCCCACTGCGGGGCGCCCTTGAGCTCGGCGAGCACCTCGTCGACCGCCCGCATCACGGTGTCGCCGTCCTCGCGCGCGGGCGTGGGCCGCTGGGCGCGCAGCAGGATCCGGCCCTGGTCGTCCACCAGGGCTCCGGCGATCTTGGTACCGCCGATGTCGAGTGCGGCGACGAGGTCCGTGGGCATCAGTGTGGGATCTCCTGGTGTATCGGCAGGCCGGAGAGTACGTCGGACAGTCTCCCTTGCATCTGACAACGTTGTCCAGGCTCTATGCTCGACGCCACATGCTCATGCTCGCCATGGCCATGCACGCCAGCAAAGATCGATGCGACCGGACGACAGGACAAGGACAGCACACCGTGGCCGAAGGCGCCGACCGCCCGACCGTCTCCCCCCACCGCCCTGCCGGAGGCCCCTCCCGCTCGCCCGGCAACCGATACGGCAACCGTCCCACCATGAAGGACGTCGCCGCGCGTGCCGGTGTGGGTCTCAAGACGGTCTCCCGGGTCGTGAACGGAGAGCCCGGCGTCACCCCGGACACCGAGCGCCGCGTCCAGGAGGCGATCGACGCCCTGGGCTTCCGCCGCAACGACAGTGCGCGGGTGCTGCGCAAGGGGCGCACGGCCAGCATCGGCCTGGTCCTGGAGGATCTCGCCGACCCGTTCTACGGGCCGCTCAGCCGGGCCGTGGAGGAGGTGGCCCGGGCCCACGGGGCCCTGCTCATCAATGGTTCCAGTGCCGAGGACCCGGACCGGGAGCAGGAGTTGGTGCTCGCGCTGTGCGCGCGCCGGGTGGACGGGCTCGTGATCATCCCGGCCGCCGACGACCACCGCTACCTGGAGCCGGAGATCGCGGCCGGGGTCGCCACGGTCTTCGTCGACCGGCCCGCCGGGAAGATCGACGCGGACGTGGTCCTCTCCGACAGCTTCGGCGGCGCCCGCGACGGCGTCGCCCATCTCATCGCCCACGGCCACCGGCGCATCGGCTTCATCGGTGACCAGCCGCGGATCCACACCGCCATAGAGCGGCTGCGCGGCTATCGCGCCGCGATGGAGGACGCGGGCATAGAGATCGACGAGTCCTGGGTGTCCCTCGGCGCGACCGCCCCGGACCGCGTGCGCGGGGCGGCGGAGTCGATGCTCTCAGGCCCGTCCCCGGTGACGGCCATCTTCGCGGGCAACAACCGTGTGACGGTGACGGCGGTCCGCGTCCTGACCGAGCACCCCCGCCCCGTCGCCCTCGTCGGCTTCGACGACATCGAACTGGCGGACCTGCTGAGCCCGGGCGTGACGGTGATCGCCCAGGACGCGGCCCAACTGGGCCGCACGGCGGCAGAAAGGCTCTTCCGTCAACTCGACGGAGCATCGGGACCACCGGAGCGCGTGGAACTCCCGACCCGCCTGATCATGCGGGGATCCGGGGAAATCCGGCCGGTGGACTGAGAGTTGCCCTCTATCAGGGCGACTTGACGTTACTTACGATGTCCGCGCGGACTCCGGCGCCCAGCAGGAGCAGCACGGCGAAAGGCCGACGGACCAGTGGACGATCGTACGCTCGAAGCTCTCGGCCTCGCCGAGGCACCGCGCGAATTCCCGCTCACGTACCCGGGTAAGTGGCCGCGGGAATCCGGACTGCTGCATGACAACCGTCTGCTGAGGCTCATCCCGAAGCAGGACCGCCGCCTCGCGAAATGGCTCGTCCAAAGCCCGCCGGGCGGATTCCGCAAGGGCGGCATGGACGAGGACGACGTCCCGCTCAACTACGCGCTCATGTGCGCCAACGAGCCCTTGGTCGGGGACCGTTTCCCCGTCATCTCCGTGGGCTCCAACGCCTGCCCGGCGCAGCTGTGCCACAAGATGGAGGGCCTCGGCGTCTCGTCGACCATTCCCATGGTGGAGGCCCGGGTGACGGGGATCGACATCGGAGTCTCCGCGTACGTCAGCCCCATGGGGTATGTGTCGGCGTCTCCCTTTCACTCGCCCGGACTGACGCAGGACCTTTTCGTCACCTGGCTCGACGCCGCTCAGCTCGAGATCGTCGACGAGAGCGAGGGGATCTCCGACCCGGCCGGCGAGTACGACCGCGTGCTGCTCTCCGGCTCCGAGTACCGGATGGAGCTGCCGTCGGGCGAACTCCTCGGCGGCGCCTATCTCTACGTCCATCGCTATGGCGTGATCCACGACGGAACGGCGGCACCGCGCCGTCACCCGGGCGAACGCCAGCTGCTCACCGAGCTGCTCGCGGAATCGCGGCAACTCCGCGAATGGTTCGGGGACACTCCTGAGGAATTCAGCTCGCGGGCCCGCGGCAACGCCGAGCTGTGCGAGAAGGGCACGCGCCTCTTCGCCGACGAGGGCCGGATCACCCGCTCCGGCCTGGAACATCACGTCACCGGCGGACCGGATCAGACGGTCTACGACGACCTGCACCCGGTCAATGAACTGCCGGACGACACCTATCGGGTGGGCCGCACCCCGGACTCGTTCGACCAGCGCGGCTCGGGTGTCATCCGCTTATCCCGATCGGCCGCCCAGGCCCTGGGAAACCCCTCGCACGCCATCGTCCAGAACGCCCAGATTCCCGCTGCCCGGCACGAGCGGCTCGGCGCCCTCGCGAATGTCATCGTGGCCGCCGATATCCCGGACGACGACGTCGGCACGGTTCAGGTCGACCACTCCCTCCGCGTGGGAGTGGGGCTCGAACCCGGAGAGAAGATCACCGTCCGGGCCGCCCAGCTCCCCCGGGCCAGACAACGCTGGCAGGAGCTTCTCTTCGGCCGCTTCAATTACGTGACCTGCCGTGTGCAGGACGGCGACCGGGCGAGCGCGGAACACGAGGTGTGCCTGATCGACACCTTGACCAGGGAACTCATCGGCGCGGAAAGCGGGGACGACGTCGTCCTCGAAGGTTTTCCCGACAGTAGCGGGATCGTTCCCGTTCTCCAGCTCAAAGCCATCAATACCAGCGACGAGGTGCAGCAGCGTCGCAAGGAACTTCACGGTGGCGACATGACGAGCCGCTATCCGAGTTCGTTGGACGCGCTGGGCACCTATCCCGACCTTCCGTGGGTGTTCCTCGACCGACGGCTGTGGTCGGGGCTGGGTCTGGAGAATCAGTGGCTGGCGACCGTCCGCATCCGCTGCAGCCGCTCGTATCAGCTCAAGAAGGAACTCCGGGAAATGGTGTTCCTGCTGGGCATCGCCTTCATAGGCGTCGTCACCGTGCTCAACAGCATTGCCTGGCAGGCCATCAGCCTGGCCGTCCTGGTGCTTCTCGTCGGGTTCGTAGTGAACGTACGGCTGCGGAGCCGCCTCAATCAGCGTGCCCGGCGTATTCGGGGTGGTCGGCGTATTTGGGGTGGCCGGGGACGGTGAGGTCGGGTCGTCACCGTGCCACCCTCTCCGCCAGCACTCCCGTGGCCGTGTTGATCACGTCGTCCAGCACCCCTCGCGAGCGCACCAGGTCGGCGATCAGGGTGTCGATGCGGTCCCGCTCCGTGGTGAGCTCCTGGACGAGGCGGGGCGTCGCGATCTCGGAGGGGGCGCCGTCCGCGTCGCGCATGCACGGGAGCAGCTGGCCGATCTTCTTGCTGTGCAGGCCCGCGGCGTAGAGCTCCTGGATGAGGACCACGCGGTCCACCGCCGCCTCGAGGTAGTGGCGGTGCCCGCCGGGGCTGCGCTCGGACGCGAGGAGGCCCTGCTTCTCGTAGTAGCGCAGGGAGCGCTCGCTGACTCCGGTGCGCGCCGCCAGTTCGCCGATCCGCATGGTCCATCCCCTCCGTACGACAACGGACTTGAATCTGACATGGGTGTCAACTTCTAGCCTAGCGGCATGACGAACACCCAGAACAGCAACCGCGCCTCCGCCCTCTTCGAGACCGCTCGCCTCGGGAGCCTCTCCCTCCCCAACCGGCTTGTCATGGCCCCCATGACCCGCAACCGTGCCGCGGCCGACGGCGTCCCGACCGCCCTCATGGCCGAGTACTACGCACAGCGCGCCTCCGCGGGGCTGATCGTCGCCGAGGCCGCGACCCCGAACGCCGTCGGGCAGACCTACCCCAACATCCCCGCCATTCACGGGGCCGCGCACGTGGTCGGCTGGCGGCAGGTCACCGACGCGGTGCGCGCCGCGGGCGGGCGGATGTTCCTGCAGCTGCAGCACGGCGGGCGGGTGGGGCACCCGGACAACAGCGGTCTGCCCCCGGTGGCGCCGTCGCCGGTGCCGCTGCCCGACACCATCCACACCGCCGACGGGGCCCAACCAGCCGTCGTGCCACGGGAAATGACGGTCGATGAGATCCGCGGCACCGTCGCGGACTTCGCGGACGCCGCCCGCAACGCCGTCGCCGCGGGCTTCTCCGGGGTCGAGGTGCACGCCGCCAACGGCTATCTGCTCCACCAGTTCCTCGCCACGGGGACCAACCACCGCACCGACGCCTACGGAGGCTCGGTGGCCGGGCGCATCCGGTTCGTGGTCGAGGTCGTGCGCGCCGTGGCCGCGGCGGTCGGGCCCGAGCGCGTGGGGCTGCGCATCGCCCCCGGCGTCACCGCCAACGCGATGCACGAGGACGACATCGACGACGTCTACCCCGCGCTCGTCGACGCACTGAGCGACGCCGGACTCGCGTATCTGCACGTCGTGTACGCCGACCCCGAGCAGCCGCTGTTCCGGCGGATCCGCACGGACTGGCCGGGCACGCTCATCGCCAACCCGATCCTGCCGCGCACCCGGATCCCCGCCGACGGCGGCCGGGCGGCGGGCGAGCGGCTGCTCGCCGCGGGCGCCGATCTCATCGCGCTCGGGCGGCCGTTCCTCGCCAACCCCGATCTGGTCGAGCGGCTGCGCACGGGGGCGCCCGTCAATCCCGTACGGGACGACGGACTGATGTACGTGGGCGGCGCCGACGGGTACACCGACTATCCGGCACTGGCCCTCACCTCGGCCGCGTGAGGGTCCTGGGCAGCGGAGGGGCGGTCAGCAGACCGGCAGGCCGGGCAGCGGCTTGTCGTTCTCGCCGCCCTTCACGTAGACGTCGCTGACGAAGACGTTCCGGTTGCCGCTGTCGTCGTCCGTCTTCGCCCACCAGACGTTGGTCCACTTCCCGTACGTCTCGCGGCGGCCCAGGTTCTGCTGGCAGTAGAAGTAGTTGGTGCCCGCGTTGAGCGTGCCCGCGCGGTCGCCGGACGCGGTGTACGACGTCGCCGAGCGCCACACCGAGCAGTCGTACTTCCCGCCGCCCGTGGCGTGGCAGACCGGGGCCGGGGCGTCGCCGCCACCGCCACCGCTGCTGCCGCCCGTCGTGCCGCCGGAGCCGTCGGAGCCGCCGTCCGAACTGCCGCCCGTGGCACCGCCGCCTGCATCGTCGCGCGTCGGCTTCGAGGTGGGGTCGGGGCGCTTGGTGGGCTTCTTCGAAGGCTTCTCGTCGCCTTCCGCACGCGACTGCTCCGGGCGGGGCTCGGGCTTCTTGCCGTGTCCCTGCTCGGACGGCTCGGGCGAGCGCGCGCCGCCGTCGAAGGCACCCGGGTCGCCCTCGCCGCCCGGCTCAGCGGTGGCGTCGGGGGACGCCGCGTGCCCGGCCTGATCGCCCTTGTCCTCCTGGCCGTTGAGGAGCGCGACCGTGACACCGGTGGCGGCGAGCACGACGGCCACGGCGACGGCGGCCAGCAGGGCGCGGCCCCGGCGGCGGCGTGGAGGCGTCGGGTCCGCGGGGGTCCGGCCCGATTCCGGTGCGGCCGGTGCGGGCTGGGGGTGGGCCGCCGGGGGCTGCGCGGCAGGCGGGCCGAAGCCCGGCGGGGGTGCGCTCGGGACGCTGCGGACCGTCGTCTCGCGCGGACGCGTCGCGGCCTCGCCCGCGGCCTCACCCGCTGACGCTCCCGGAGTCGGGAACGAAGGGAATGCCGGGGGTGCCGGGGACGGGGAGCGCAGGGGTGCGGTGCCGTCGTCCGCCGCGCCCGCCTCCCGCGCGGCGGCCGCGAGCAGCGCCCGCGCCTCCTCCGCGTCCGGGCGGGCCTGCGGGTCCTTGTCCATCAGGCGGCGCAGTACGGGGGTCAGGGCGCCCGCGCGGCGCGGCTCCGGCAGCGGTTCGACGACGATTGCCGTGAGCGTCGACCACGTCGACGTGCGGCGGAACGGCGACGCGCCCTCCACCGCCGCGTACAGCGTCGCCCCCAGGGCCCAGACGTCCGAGGCCGGGCCCGGGTCCTGGCCCTGGGCGCGCTCGGGGGCCAAGTAGTCGAGGGAGCCGACGAGTTCGCCGCTGCGCGTGAGGTGCGTGGACGAGCCGTCGCCGGGGTCCTCCATGGTGGCGATGCCGAAGTCCGTGAGGACGACGCGGCCGCCGGTCTCCAGGAGGATGTTGCCCGGCTTCACGTCCCGGTGCAGGACACCGGCGCGGTGGGCGGCGGCGAGCGCCTCCATGACCCGGGCGCCGATGGCGGCGGCCTCGCCGGGGTCGAGGGTGCCGCGCTCGCGCAGCACGTCGTCGAGCGAGCGGCCGTCGATGAGCTCCATGACGATCAACGGGCGGCCGTCGACCTCCGCCACGTCGTGCACGGCGACGACTCCGGGGTGGCGCACGCGGGCGGCGGCGCGGGCCTCGCGCTGCATGCGCACGCGCAGGTCGGCGAGTTCGGGAGCGCCCTCGTCCGTGTAGGACCGCAGCTCCTTGACGGCGACCTCGCGGTGCAGGACCTCGTCCACCGCGCGCCAGACGACGCCCATGCCGCCGCGGCCCAGCTGCTCCACCACGCGGTAGCGCCCAGCGAGCAGTCTGCCGCCGCCACCTGCCTGTCCGTGCTCCCCCGAAGACACCGCTGCCCCGTCCCTGTCGCGCCACGATTGGTCGCGTACAGAGTACGGGGCAGCGGTGACAGCGCGTACTCGGTGTTACGAGGGTTACTACTTCGTGCTCGAACCCGAAGCCGTCAGATCGGCGCGGCGCGGCCCCGCGAAGCCCTGCAGGCGGGCCAGCGTGAGACCGGTGAGCCGGGTGACCTCGCCCGCGTCCAGGGCGCCGCAGTCCAGGCCGCGCAGCAGGTAGCCGGCGAGGGCCTTGGCGGTGGCGGGCTCGTCCATCACGTCGCCGTCCGCGTTGTGGTGGGCGTAGGCGGACAGGCGTGCGGCGGCGGACTCGAAGCCCTCTCGGTAGAAGGCGAAGACGGCGGCGTAGCGGGTCGGGATGTGCGCCGGGTGCATGTCCCAGCCCTGGTAGTAGGCGCGGGCCAGGGCGCGCCGGGTGAGGCCGTAGTGCAGCCGCCAGGCTTCGTGGACCTTCTCGGTGGAGCCGATGGGCAGGACGTTGGTGGAGCCGTCCGAGACGCGCACTCCGGTGCCTGCCGCCGCGACCTGCATGATCGCCTTGGCGTGGTCGGCGGCCGGGTGGTCGCTGGCCTGGTAGGCGGCGCTCACGTGCAGGCAGGCGCTGTAGTCGAAGGTGCCGTAGTGCAGGCCGGTGGCGCGGCCCTCGGCGGCCTGGATCATCTGGGCGACGGCGGCGGTGCCGTCGCTGGCGAGGATCGACTGGCTGGTCTCGATCTGGATCTCGAAGCCGATGCGCCCCGCCTCCAGGCCGCGTGCCTTCTCGAACTCCTCCAGGAGGCGCACCATCGCGGTGACCTGCTCCGGGTAGGTGACCTTGGGCAGCGTGAGGACCAGGCCGTCGGGGAGGCCGCCCGCCTCCATGAGGCCGGACAGGAAGACGTCGAGGGTGCGGATGCCCCGGTCGCGTACGGGCGCCTCCATGCACTTCATGCGGATGCCCATGTACGGGGCCGCGGTGCCGTTCTTGTATGCCTCGGTGATCAGGCGGGCCGCGCGGGCGGCGTCCTGGTCCTCGTCCTTGCCCTTGTAGCCGTCCTCGAAGTCGACCCGGAGGTCCTCGATGGGCTCGCGCTCCAGCTTGGCGCGGACCCGGTCGTAGACGGGCTGCGCGAGCTCGTCCGAGAGGCCGAGCGCGGCGGCGAAGGAGGCGGCGTCGGGGGCGTGCTCGTCGAGGGCGGCGAGTGCCTTGTCGCCCCAGGAGCGGATGGTGTCCGCGGCGAAGACGTCGCCGGGGACGTAGACGGTGTGGACGGGCTGGCGGGTGCCGGGGTCTCCCGGGTAGAGACGCTCCAGCTTCGCGTCCACCGGGGCGAGGGAGGCGCTGACGCCCTCGCTGACCGCGCCGGCGAGGCTCGTTGCCACCGTCTCTTGCTGACCCATTCCTGCACCCTCCACTCTCGCGGATCCCCGAAGCGTTTCCGCTTCCCGGAATCAACAATCCGTATAGCGAAGTTATCCGGCGAGCTTCCCGCAGGTCAACACCCTCTCGTCTGCCGGACCCCGCCGGCAGGTCCACGGGAGTTCACCGCTGTCTCAGATCCTCCTTACACGCTCCCCCGCCCGCACCTCATCCTGACCCCGCCCCTCACCTTTCCAAGGAGACCGCGTGCCGACCGACCGTCACGTCACCCGCCGCCGGGGCCTGCGCACCGCGGTGGCCGCCACAGCAGCGCTCCCCCTGTTCTCCACCGCCCTGTCCGCCGCACCCGCGCGCGCGGTGGAGCGCCCGGGCTCCCGACTGGAGGTCATGTCGTTCAACCTCCGCTATGCGAGCAGCACCCCGCCGAACACCTGGGCCGACCGCCGCCCGGTCACCCGTGAGCTCCTGCGCCGCGCCCGGCCCCATGTCGTCGGTACCCAGGAAGGGCTCTACCAGCAGGTCCAGGACATCTCCGCGGACCTCGGCCCGCACTACGAGTGGCTCGGCACCGGACGCGCGGGCGGCAGCCGGGACGAGTTCATGACCGTCTTCTACGACACACGGCGCCTCGCGCCCGTCGAGTACGAGCACTTCTGGCTCTCGGACACCCCGAACGTGATCGGCTCCAACACCTGGGGCGGCGGCTCGATCCGCATGGTCACCTGGGTCCGCTTCCACGACCTGCGCACGGACGGCGACTTCTACGTCCTCAACACCCACCTGGACAACCACAGCCAGTACGCACGCACGCGTGCCGCGCGTCTGATCTCCGAACGCATCGCGGGGCTCGACCGCTCCCTGCCGGTCCTGGTCACCGGCGACTTCAATGTCGCGGCCCACAAGAACCCGGTCTACGACACGATGCTGGGCGCCGGGCTCGCCGACACCTGGGACGCGGCGGACCGGCGCAGCAAGGCGTACGCCACCTTCCACGGCTACAAGCCGCTGGTCCCCGACGGCGACCGCATCGACTGGATCCTGGCGACGCCCGGGGTGCGCGCGCACGAGGCGGTCATCAACACCTTCTCGCTGAAGGGGCAGTTCCCGAGCGACCACCTGCCCGTACAGGTGAGCCTGACGCTGTAGCCGTCCGCCCCGGCGACACGCGCGAGGCCCCCGCGTCCGGGACGACCGGACACGGGGGCCTCGCGGCGAGCGTCAAGCGGCTCAGCCCTTGCGGGACTTGACCTCTTCCGTCAGCTGCGGGACGACGTCGAAGAGGTCGCCGACCACGCCGTAGTCGACCAGGTCGAAGATCGGGGCCTCGGCGTCCTTGTTGATGGCCACGATGGTCTTCGAGGTCTGCATGCCCGCGCGGTGCTGGATCGCGCCGGAGATGCCGGAGGCGATGTACAGCTGCGGCGAGACCGACTTGCCGGTCTGGCCGACCTGGTTGGAGTGCGGGTACCAGCCGGCGTCCACGGCGGCGCGCGAGGCGCCGACGGCGGCACCGAGCGAGTCGGCGAGGGACTCGATGACGTGGAAGTTCTCCGCGCCGTTCACGCCACGGCCGCCGGAGACGACGATCGCGGCCTCGGTCAGCTCCGGACGGCCGGTCGACTCGCGCGGGGTGCGCGCGGTGACCTTGGTGCCGGTGGCCTGCGCCGAGAAGGAGACGGCGAGGGCCTCGACGGCGCCCGCGGCCGGGGCGGCCTCCACGGCGGCCGAGTTCGGCTTGACCGTGATGACCGGAGTGCCCTGCGAGACACGGGACTTGGTGGTGAAGGACGCGGCGAACGCGGACTGCGTCGCGACCGGGCCCTCGTCCGACGCCTCCAGGTCGACGGCGTCGGTGATGATGCCGGCCTTGATGCGGACCGCGAGGCGGGCCGCGATCTCCTTGCCCTCGGCGGACGACGGCACGAGCACGGCGGCCGGGGACACGGCCTCGTACGCGGCCTGGAGCGCGTCCACCTTCGGTACGACGAGGTAGTCGGCGAACTCGGCGGCGTCGTTGGTGAGGACCTTCACCGCGCCGTGCTCGGCGAGCGCGGCGGCGGTGTCGGCGGCGCCGTTGCCGAGCGCGACGGCGACGGGCTCGCCGACGCGGCGGGCCAGCGTGAGGAGCTCGAGGGTGGGCTTGCGGACGGCGCCGTCCACGTGGTCGACGTAGACCAGAACTTCAGCCATGGGACTTCAATCTCCTGCGGTTACGAAGAAGTTGGGCGGTTTTTCAGGGGTGGCTGAAGCTCAGATGAACTTCTGGCCCGCGAGGAACTCAGCGAGCTGCTTGCCGCCCTCGCCCTCGTCCTTGACGATCGTGCCCGCGGTGCGCGCGGGACGCTCGGCGGCGGAGTCGACCTTCGTCCAGGCGCCCTCCAGGCCCACTTCCTCGGCCTCGATGTCGAGGTCGGAGAGGTCCCAGGACTCCACCGGCTTCTTCTTGGCGGCCATGATGCCCTTGAAGGAGGGGTAACGCGCCTCGCCCGACTGGTCGGTGACGGACACGACGGCCGGCAGCGAAGCCTCCAGCTGCTCGGAGGCGGCGTCGCCGTCACGGCGGCCCTTGACGACGCCGTCCTCGACGGAGACCTCGGAGAGCAGCGTGACCTGCGGGACGCCCAGGCGCTCGGCGAGGAGCGCGGGGACGACGCCAGCGGTGCCGTCGGTGGACGCCATGCCGGAGACCACCAGGTCGTAACCGGCCTTCTCGATCGCCTTGGCGAGGACGAGCGACGTACCGATGATGTCGGTGCCGTGCAGGTCGTCGTCCTCGACGTGGATGGCCTTGTCGGCACCCATCGAAAGCGCCTTGCGCAGCGCGTCCTTGGCGTCCTCGGGGCCGACGGTCAGCACGGTGATCTCCGCGTCGTCCGCTTCGTCGGCGATCTGCAGAGCCTGCTCGACGGCGTACTCGTCGAGCTCCGACAGCAGGCCGTCCACGTCGTCACGGTCGACGGTCAGGTCATCGGCGAAGTGCCGGTCGCCGGTGGCGTCGGGCACGTACTTCACGGTGACAACGATCCTCAAGCTCACGCCGGCTCTCCTACTGCATCGTCTTTACTGGGCTGCTGCCTTGGCTTTCGGCTACTGCCTTCTTGCAGGCAGCATAGGCGCCTGAAGCGGCGGATCCCGGTCGGGGCGGCCCGCGCTCCGACCGGAATATTACTCATGAGTACACCCAGTTCTTTCCCGCTAAGCAAGCGCTTTGAACTGTGACCTTCCCAACCCTGTGTGATCGGGCGCGGAAGGGCTCCGCCGGGAACTCTCAGTCGCGCAGCGCGTTGAAGCGTCCCTGCTGGTACAGGAGCGGGCGACCGGGCCGCGCGTGGTCGCCGACGACGGGCTCGGCCAGCACCACGCGATGGTCGCCCGCGGGCACCCGCGCCACGATCCGGCAGACCAGCCACGCGAGCGTCCCGTCCAGGACCGGCACCCCGTAGGGGCCCTCCTGCCAGCGGGTGGGCGCCCCGAAGCGGTCGGCGCCGCTGCGGGCGAAGGTGGCGGCGAGGTCCTGCTGGTGCTCGCCGAGTATGTGCACGCCGACGTGGTCGGTCTCGGCGACGGCGGGCCAGCTGGAGGCGCCCAGGCCGATGCCGAAGGAGAGCAGCGGGGGCTCGGCGGAGACCGAGGTGAGCGAGGTGGCGGTGAAGCCGACGGGGCCGTCCGCCCCGGCGGAGCGGGCGGTGATCACGGCGACCCCGGCCGCGTGCTGGCGGAACACGGAGCGCAACAGGTCGGGGGAGGCGAGCTGGTGAGGGGCGAAGACGTCGGGCGTGGCCGTCATGGAGTTGTCCTTCTGCTGGCGGGACGAGCGGTTCCGTGGCTGCTCAGCAGCCGGGACAGCGCGCACTGGCATGACGTGCGAGGTCCAGGTGAACGCGCTCGTACAGCAGGAGCTCCGGAGGCATAGAGGCAGGCTGACGACAGGTGGTGGGCACAGTCAAGTCCGTTCCGGGATATGAAAGATGCGTCACGGATCCCCTCCGGCCTGCGCGAACCCGCCGCGCCGCGGGCGGCTGAGGGTGCGTCATACGGCGGCGCCGAGCGCGGCGACGACATCGGCCTTGCGGGGCTGCCCCGCGGCGCGGCGCACGACCCGCCCGTCGGCGTCCAGCACGAGGACCGTAGGCGTCGAGCGGACACCCACCTCCCGTACGAGATCGAGACGCTCCTCGGCGTCGATCTCCACGTGCGCGACGCCCGGCACCATCGCGGCCACGTCCGTGAGGACTCTGCGGGTGGCCCGGCAGGGCTGGCAGAACGCGCTGGAGAACTGAACGAGCGTGGCCCGCTCCCCCAGCGGCGCACCCAGCTCGGACGCGTCGAAGTGCCGCTCGGCGTCCTGTCCGCCCACCGCCGTCTCCCACCCTGGTCGCTTTTCCGTCGCTCCACCCGCTCACCACTACAGCAGCGCGGCGGTCCGGATGATTCCCGGGACAGGAAACGGGCAGGGAGTCAGAGGCCGGATCGGCGACTGCGACAGGGGGACGACGTGACGAGAATCTCCTGGATGCGGGGCACCAGAGCTGGTCAGCCGTACGTTCTTGGGGCACGATCTGCGGGACGCCGAACTTACGGCTGCGTAACTTAAGCCGCTGGGCACCGCCGGGAGTCCCCTCCCGAGGCAGGCTCCCCCAGGCACACATGAAGGGCCCTCCCCACCCATGGCAGAACTCGTCTACCGTCCGGTGATCGGCGTCGCGAAGACCCTCTTCAAGGCGTGGGACCTGAAGATCGACTGCAAGGGGTCGGAGAACATCCCGCGCACGGGCGGGGCCGTCCTGGTGAGCAACCACATCAGCTACCTGGACTTCATCTTCGACGGACTCGCGGCCCTGCCGCAGAAGCGGCTCGTGCGCTTCATGGCGAAGGACTCGGTGTTCCGGCACAAGGTCTCCGGACCGCTGATGCGCGGCATGAAGCACATCCCCGTGGACCGCAAGCAGGGCGACGCCGCGTATGCGCACGCGCTGGATTCGCTGCGCTCCGGCGAGGTGGTCGGCGTCTTCCCCGAGGCGACGATCTCCCAGTCCTTCACCCTGAAGTCCTTCAAGTCCGGCGCCGCCCGGATGGCCCAGGAGGCCGGGGTCCCGCTCATCCCGGTCGCGCTGTGGGGCACGCAGCGGCTGTGGACCAAGGGGCACCCGCGCAACTTCAAGCGCAGCCACCTGCCGGTCACCATCCGGGTGGGCGAGCGCGTGGAGGCGCCGAAGGACCAGTACGCGGGCGCGATCACACGCCGCCTTCGCGAGCGCTGCCAGGAGCTCCTGGAGGCCGCGCAGCGCGCCTACCCGGGCCGCCCCAAGGGCCCGGACGACACCTGGTGGCTGCCCGCGCACCTCGGCGGCACCGCTCCGACGGCCGACCAGGTGAAGGCCGCCGAGGCGCACTGAGCGGCCAGGCTCTCCAGGAAGCTCTACGCCCGCGCGTGGACGGTGAGCCGCACGCCGGGGCTGAACTTCTCCAGGAGCTCGGCGAGTTCGGCCGCCGCGGGCTCCAGGTCCGCGTGCGGCGCCATGCCCTCCAGGAGGAACAGGGCGTTCACGGACTCCTCGGTGAGCCGGGTGCGGGTGCCCTGCCGCCAGTTCCAGCGGCGGCAGGTGACGCCCTCGGCGTCGCGCCAGACCACCTCGCCCGCGTCCGGGTGCTCGACGGCCTGCTCGCCGGAAGCCACGGTCACGAAGTCCTCGTCGCCGGTGGCGCGCACGAGCCGCATGCCGCCCTTGATGCGGTCCAGGTCCTCGCCGCCGACGGGGATCAGATGGGCCACGCTGATCGCGTTGTAGACGTCGACCAGGGCGTTGATGCGCGGCAGCCCGCCGTCCGCGAGGGCGCGCTTGGCCAGTGCCTCCGCGGAGTTGCGGGTGCGGTTCGGCTTGGCTCCGAAGGCCGTGTAGGCGGCGCGCCAGGCCGCGATGTGCGCGTCCTCGTGCGGGGCGTGGCCCTCCAGGCGTGCGGCGAGGCGGCGCGCGGCGTCGTCCAGGAGCGCCGAAGTGCCTTCCGTGGTGGGGCCGTTGACGAGGCCGTGGGCCTCGACGGCGATATGGGTGAAGCCGGGCGCGAGGGCGCGGACCTCGTCGGAGACGGTCAGGTCGATGGTCATGGTCCGTCGTGCCTCACAGTTCGTGCGTCACAGGTCTGAGGGGTAGATCTGCCAGAGGTGCGGCCGGTCGCGGGCTTGCTTGAGCACATCGAGCACCACCGGGCTTGGTTCAGCATACAGGACTGGATAGTCCACTTCATTGGACTCGGGGTCCACAGGCCAGGCCAGCCGCTCCTCCCCGAGCCGGAACTGGGCGTCGACGCCGTCCGGAAGGTTCCCGCGCGGGTCCTGCCGGTGCCAGGCGCCGTCGAGGCGGACGGCGACCAGGCCGTGCACGGAGTAGCCGCTGGTGTTGTCGTCCCGCAGCCGCTGGTAGCAGAACGCCGTCGGGATGTCCTCGGCGCGCAGCAGGGCGGCCAGGGCGTGGGACTTGGCGACACAGATGCCGGTGCGCTCCCGCAGGACGTCGGAGGCGCGCCAGGTGACCTCCATGCGGCCCGAGTCCTGCGAGTGCGGGACGGCGTCGCGCACGAACTCGAAGGCGGCGCGGGCGTAGGCGTATGTATCGGCGGATGACTTTGCAAGCCCGGCCGCCGCCTCGCGGACCAGTGGATGCTTGTGGTCGATGACCTCGTCGGCGGCCAAGTACGCCGACAGGTCGGGGTTTTCCTGGATCAGCTGCATGGCACGGGAGCATAGGAATGCGACCGGTCGAGAGTCAATGACTTTACGATCGATCGCATACCTATGCAGTTACGAGGGAAGGTCCGGGCTGCGCGAAGGGCGCGCCCGGCTAGCGGGCCATCTCCTCCTTGAGCGCCGCCACGAACCCGTCGACGTCCTCCTCGCGGGTGTCGAAGGAGCACATCCAGCGGACGTCGCCCGCCGCCTCGTCCCAGAAGTAGAAGCGGTAGCGCTTCTGGAGGCGCTCGCTCACGTCGTGCGGGAGGCGCGCGAAGACGGCGTTGGCCTGCACGGGGTGGAGGATCTCGACACCGTGCACCGCGCGGACGCCCTCGGCCAGGCGCTGGGCCATCTCGTTGGCGTGCCGGGCGTTGCGCAGCCACAGGTCCTTGGCGAGCAGCGCCTCCAACTGCACGGAGACGAAACGCATCTTGGAGGCGAGCTGCATCGACAGCTTGCGCAGGTGCTTCATGTGGCGCACGGCGTCCCGGTTGAGGACGACGACGGCCTCGCCGAACAGCGCGCCGTTCTTCGTGCCGCCCAGGGAGAGGATGTCCACGCCGACGGCGTTCGTGAACGTCCGCATGGGGACGTCCAGCGAGGCCGCCGCATTGGCGAGACGGGCGCCGTCGACGTGCACCAACATGCCGCGCTCATGGGCGAATTCACAGATCGCGCGGATCTCGTCGGGCGTGTAGACGGTGCCCAGCTCGGTGTTCTGCGCGACCGAGACGACCTGCGGCATCGCCCGGTGCTCGTCGTCCCAGCCGAACGCCTGCCGCTCGATCAGCTCGGGCGTGAGCTTCCCGTCGGTGGTCGGCACGGTCAACAGCTTGATCCCGCCGACCCGTTCGGGCGCGCCGCACTCGTCGACGTGGATGTGGGCGCTCTCCGCGCAGATCACCGCGCCCCAGCGGTCGGTGAGCGCCTGCAGCGCCACCACGTTCGCGCCGGTGCCGTTGAAGACCGGGAACGCCTCGGCGCTCGCCCCGAAGTGGCCGCGTATGACCTGCTGGAGGTGGTCGGTGTAGTCGTCCTCCCCGTACGCGATCTGGTGGCCGCCGTTGGCGAGGGCTATCGCCGCCAGGACCTCGGGGTGCGCGCCCGCGTAGTTGTCGCTGGCGAATCCGCGGACGTCCGGGTCGTGGTGGCGGCGTGCGTCGGTTTTGGCGGTGGGGTTCACGGCTTCTCGGTCAGCCACAGGCGGTTTCCGTTCACTTCACCGGCGGGCCGCTCCCAGACCCCGGCGATGGCCTCGGCCAGCTCCTTGACGTCGGTGAAGCCCGCGAACTTCGCGTTGGGTCGCTCGGCGCGCATCGCGTCGTGCACCAGCGCCTTGACCACCAGGATCGCAGCCGCCGCGCGCGGCCCGTCGGCCCCCTCCGCCTTGGCCGCCTTGCGGAAGGCGTCGCCGAGGGCCAGCGTCCACGCCTCGGCGGCCGCCTTGGAGGCCGCGTACGCGGCGTTGCCCGCCGTCGGCTTCGAGGCGCCCGCGGCGCTGATCAGCAGATACCGGCCGTTGCCGCTGCGCTCCAGGCCGGCCTGGAAGGCCAGCGAGGTGTGCTGCACGGTGCGGATGAGCAGGTTCTCCAGCACGTCCCAGTCGGCCAGGTCCGTCTCCGCGAAGGAGGCGCTGCCGCGCCAGCCGCCCACGAGGTGGACGAGGCCGTCGATGCGCCCGAACTCCTTCTCCGTGCGGTCGGCCCAGGCGCGGGTCGCGTCCAGGTCGAGGAGGTCGACGGTGTCGCCGGTGACGGTGGCGCCGCCGTGCGCGTACCGGGCGGCGTCCACGGCCTCCGCCAGGCGTGCCGCGTCGGCGTCGGCGGCGACGACGGTGGCGCCCGCCTCCGCGAGCCGGAGCAGCGTCGCCCGTCCGGCCGGGCCCGCGGCGCCCGCCACCGCGACCACGGCTCCGTCGAGCGTGGATCCGTTGGGTGCGGACATGGTCCTCGCCTCCTCGTTACGGCCGCTCACGCGGCAGCCATCGGCGCGTCCGAGGAAGCGGTGATCCCCTTGGTGGAGGCGATCACGTTCTTCAGCTTCTTGGAGAGCGCCTCATAGAACATGCTGAGCGGAAACTCGTCAGGAAGCACGTCGTCGACGAGTTTGCGGGGCGGCAGGGAGGTGTCCAGGGCGTCCGGGCCCTTGGCCCAGCGCGAGCCCGGGTGCGGCGCGAGATAGCGCGAGACGAGCTCGTACGCGGCGAACCAGTGCACCAGCTTCGGGCGGTCGATGCCCTCGCGGTAGAGGGTCTCGATCTCGGCGCAGAGCTGGTTGGTGACCTGCGGGGCGCGGTCCCAGTCGATCTTCAGCTTGTTGTCGGTCCAGCGGACCACGTCGTGCTTGTGCAGGTACGCGAAGAGCAGCTGGCCGCCGAGTCCGTCGTAGTTCTTGACGCGGTCGCCGGTGACCGGGAAGCGGAACATCCGGTCGAAGAGCACGGTGTACTGCACGTCGCGGGCCTGCGGGACGCCCTCGGCCTCCAGCTTCACGGCCTCCTTGAAGGCGGTGAGGTCGCAGCGCAGCTCCTCCAGGCCGTACATCCAGAACGGCTGCCGCTGCTTGATCATGAAGGGGTCGAAGGGCAGGTCGCCGTGGCTGTGGGTGCGGTCGTGGACCATGTCCCACAGGACGAACGCCTGCTGGCAGCGGTCCTGGTCGGCGACCATCGCCCGGATGTCCTCCGGCAGTTCGAGCCCCAGGATGTCCACGGCGGCCTCGGTGACCCGACGGAACCGGGCCGCCTCACGGTCGCAGAAGATGCCGCCCCAGCTGAACCGCTCCGGGGCCTCCCGCACCGCGATGGTCTCCGGGAAGAGGACGGCCGAGTTCGTGTCGTACCCGGACGTGAAGTCCTCGAAGGTGATGCCGCAGAACAGCGGGTTGTCATAGCGGGTGCGCTCCAGCTCGGCCAGCCAGTCGGGCCAGACCATGCGCAGCACGACCGCTTCGAGGTTGCGGTCCGGGTTGCCGTTCTGCGTGTACATCGGGAAGACGACCAGGTGCTGCAGGCCGTCCTCGCGATGGGCCGCGGGCTGGAAGGCGAGCAACGAGTCCAGGAAGTCCGGGACGTGGAAGCCGGCGTCGGCCCAGCGGCGCAGGTCGACGACGAGCGCCCGGTGGTACGCGGCGTCGTGCGGCAGGAGCGGCGCGAGCTGCTCGACCGCCGATATCACCCGGTCCACGGCGAGCTCCGCGACGGACCGCGACGGGGCGCCCTCCGCCTCGAAGTCGATCGAGCCGTCGGCCGACTGCCAGGGCCGGATCTCTTCCACGGCACTCTTGAGCGCGGGCCAGGCCGGATGCTCGACGACCCGCCCCTCCACGGAAGGAACAGCGCCCTCCGTACGTGCCTGCACAAGAATTTCCGTCATGACCCAACCTCCACGGGAGAACCTCGCGTAAAGACACCGTATGTGCGCGAGGTTCTCCTCCACAAGGGGAGTCACGGGAAATTATCCTGCGCCGCCCTATCTTTCAGAGATGTTTTTCCTGTCTTCCACGGTTCTGACGATGGCCGACGCCACTCCTTCCCGTGCGGCCCGGGCCTCCGGCAGGAGCGCGGGGAACCCGAAGAATCCGTGGAACATCCCCGGGAAGTACCCCTCCGTGACGACGACGCCGGCCTCCTCCAGGAGCCGCGCGTAGGCCCGGCCCTCGTCGCACAGGGGATCGCAGCCCGCGGTGACGACGTGGGCGGGCGGGAGGCCGCGCAGGTCGGCGAGGGCGGGCGAGAGATGGGGATCCCTCCGTGCGTCCCTCGCCCCGTCCGCACCCCCGCTCCCGTCCCCGTCGCCGTGGCGGCCCCCGCCCTCCCCCACGTACTGACTCAGAAACCACTCACAGTGCGCCGCCGTGAGGAAGTAGCCCTCGGCATTGCGGCGGTACGAGTCCCAGGAGCGGCTGGCGTCGGTCGACGGGTAGACGAGGACCTGGAGCGCGATGTCCGGCCCGCCCCGGTCGCGGGCGGCGAGGGCGCTGACGGCGGCGAGATTGCCGCCCGCACTGTCTCCGGCAACCACCAACGCCCCCTGCTCACCGCCCAGTTCACCGAGGTGCTCGGCGGCCCAGCACACAGCGGCGTACGCGTCCTCGACGGCGGCGGGGAACGGGAACTCGGGCGCGAGCCGGTAGTCCACGGACACCACGGCGGCCCCCGCCTCCCGGCACAGGCCGCGGGCGGTCGCGTCATGGGTGTCGAGCCCGCAGATCACCCACCCGCCGCCGTGAAAGAAGACGACGGTCGGCCGCGACGCCTGCGGGTCCTGCGGGTCCTGCGGGTCCTGCGGCACGCTCGTCGGGTCAGGCAGGTAGACCCGTACAGGAAGGTCGGGCGCCCCCGGCGGCCCCGGGATCGTCCGGTCCTCGACGGCGCCGACGGCGGGCGGCTCGACCGGGGACGCGGGGGCCGCGGCCAGGATGCGCCGGGCCTCGACGGCGTCGGTGACGGTGCGGCCGAGGTCGGGGAAGTGGGCGGTCAGGGCGTCCACGAGGGGGCGGGCGGCGGGGGTGAGGCGGTCGGGCTCGGCAGACACTCAGGCCACCCCCGCCCCGTCCGTCGCGTTCGCCTCGTCCGCCTCCTGGGACCGGAAGTACGGGATGACCTTCTCGCCCCACTGCCGCAGCGTCTCCAGGCACGCCTCCTGCGGCACGGTGCCCATCTGGATGAGGCACATGATCTCGTCGGCACCCGCGTCCCGGAGCCGCTCGACGTAGGCGATGGCGTCGTCGGCGGTGCCGTAGGCGTGCTCGGCGTTGAACGTGGCCGTGGACGTGGGGCGCACCGGAATGTTCTGCTCGTGCAGCCGAGCGACGACCTGCTCGGCGGCCTTGCGCATCTCGGCCGCCTCGTCGGTGCCTTCGACCACGGCCTCGTCCGGTATCCCGGCGCCCCCGTACCAGTGCCCGATGGACTGCGCGAAGAACCGCTGTCCGCGGATGCCCACGCTGCGGGCGGTCTCCCCGTCGTCGAGCACGATGGTCGGACAGAGCACGGAGAAGTGGTCGTTGACGGCGCGCGACACGAACCGGTCACCGCGCCGGGCGGCGACAGCGGTGTCGTACGCCGCCCTCATCTCCGCGATCGACTCGGGCCCCGCGAAGCCCATCACCAGGGCGCCGACGCCGAGTTCGGCGGCCTGGGCGAGGGTCTCGGTGCGGCTGCACGCGAGGAAGAGCGGGGGGTGCGGGGTCTGCCGGGGCCGGGGCAGGATCGGGTGCGGATCGATGTCGATGAGCTCCCCGTGATACTCGAACTCATCCCCCTCCCACGCCTTCCCGATGATCCGCAGCGCCTCCTCGACCTCCTGGGCCGTGCGCTCCTTGTCCACCCCGCACAGCGAGGTCTCCTGCACGGTGCCACCCCGCCCCGCACCGAGGTCGAGCCGCCCGCCCGAGAGCAGATCGAGCGTCGCGGCGCGCTCGGCGACGCGCGCCGGATGGTTGAAGTTGAACGGCATGCAGACGACGCCGTGCCCGATCCGGATCGTGCTGGTGCGCGCGGCCACCCAGGTCAGGAAGATCTCCGGGGCACTCATGTGCGCGTACCACTTGAGGGAGTGGTGCTCGACCGCCCAGATCCGGTCGAACCCCATCTCCTCGGCGAGCACGGCCTGTTCGACGCTGTCGTGGAAGAGCTGGTGCTCGCGCTCGACGGTGGGGTCGGCCAGTTGGGCCTCGAAGATGACGGAGAACTTCACTGTGCCTCCAGGGAGTTGGGGCGGTGCGGGGCCTCTCGTATGCCTAATAGGTATATGACTAACCGTCATATCGTGAAGGTGCAAGGGGGGTGGGGTGGGGAGTTGCCGTGCGGCGGGGTGGGGCGTCGGCGAGGGAGCCGTCACGCGTGTGACGGGGAGGGGGCAGCGGGACGGCGCACGGAGGGCACAGCGGGATCCCGGGTCAGCTCAAGTCGGCCTGAGTCAGACCTGGTTACACATGATCGACTCCCACTCTTCTCCCACCTCTCCCCCGGGTCCGACGCCATGGTCCACTCCCGTACTCCGTTCTCCGGGTGGCCGGGCAGACGTCCCCGGGGGCGGGCCACAGTGAACCCAGCGCCCGGAAGCGGAGGGGGTGCGACGTGAGCGGCGTGCACCAGAACCTCTATATCGAGTGGCGCGGCGACACCTGCCGCATCCGGTGGTGGAGCGGCGAGTACTACGCCGACGGCCGCAAGCGGTACGAGTCCAGGGGCGGCTTCACCGACGAGGACGAGGCCCTCGCATACGGCCAGGACCAGCTCTACGAGATCCGCCACGGCCTCCACGTCAGCAACCGCGCGGGCGCGATCCTGATGACGGACTGGCTGGACGAGTGGCTCGCCGCCCTCGACCACGCCCACCTCACGGAGAAGACCTACCGCTCACGCATCGAAGCCCACATCCGGCCGTACTTCGCCCAGAAGACCGTCGCGGAGATCGACGTCCTCGCCTACCGTTCCTTCGCCAAGCACGTCCGCGGGTCGGTCTCCAAGGGCACCGCACAGAACGTGATCATGGTCTTGCGGATGGTCCTCGACGACGCCGTGCCCCGCCTGCTCAAGGTCTCCCCCGCCGAGCGCAAACAGCGCCGCGGCCGCTACGCGCCCAAGCGGCGCGAGCGCAAGGCGGACATGCGGGAAGAGGACGTCGAGCAGCTGGCCCGCAACGCCGAGGTGCTGCTCGGCTTCCCCGGCTACGTCTTCATCTGGACGATGGCCATGACGGGGATGCGCCCCGCCGAGCTGTACGGGCTGACGCGCGAGTACTGCTACCCCAACTGGCCCGCCTGCGACCCCCGCGCCGACCCGGACGAGGAGGACCGCTACACGGAGGACATGGAGCGCTACGGCAAGGGCGAGGACCTGATGCCCGCGATCCGTGTGGAGCGCCAAGTCCAGTACAAGGACAGCACGCTGCAGTTCTTCGCCCCGAAGTACGGCAGCTTCCGTCCGCTGGTCATCCCGCCCTTCCTGGCGGACCTGTTGGAGAAGCTACTCGCCAGCCATGACAGCGCCTGGGTGTTCCCCGGCCTCAAGGGCAACAGCCTGGGGTCGGCGGCGTTCGACACCTACTACTGGCGCCCCATCGCCGATGGCGCCCCGGAGCGCAAGGACCGCTGGGCGCGGCGGCCCAGGCCCGCGATCCGGGCAGTGGCACGCTACAAAGGCAAGCGCCTGTACCTAGTGCGCCATGGCCACAAGCAGTGGCTGGACGAGGACGGGCATCCCAGGGTCGCGGTCGAGGCCCGGATGGGGCACTGGCTGCCAGGGATGGACGGCGTCTACGGGAGTGTGACCGTGGCGATGGAGCGGGCCATCATGGCGGCACTGCAGGGGCGCTGGGAGCGGCTGCGGCGGACCCAACGCATGGTGTAGAACGCCAGCTGCCAGGCGCATCCCTTTTGGGGCGGGCCGGTCTCAGCCGAGGCGGACGGCCCTTGTCCAAGCTTGGGTACACCACTTGCGTATGAGCGCCTCTACGCAACTCACTCCGTTGCCTCTGACTGCACGGTGGTAGGGGAAACGCTCGGGCCACGGCTGCACTCCTGATAGAGGCGGCAGAGCGCATGACTGACATCGAGGTCACGGAAGGCAAGGGAGAGCGCGGGCGGGCAGCCATCATGCTGCGCCTCCTGGACTCCGAGGAGCTCGACTCCGTGGGACCTGACAAGGACGACCAGGAGGACGAAGACGACGAGTAAGCCGAGGTTCGCGAACTGCCTGTGCAGCGAGCCCGCGAGCCCGAAGTCGTGAGCCAACTACTCATCTGAACTCGCCCTGGACTGTTGGAAAGAAGAGGAAGGGACGCAGGATGAGCCCTGGGGTGTGAGCTGACGAGTTTCAGCCAAGTAGCTATGAGCAACCAGCAATCCACGCGAATTGATGGGGCTGTGTCAACTAAAGCCGCAGGTCAGAGAACTATCACGCGTCCGTGATGGTCCGTAACACTGTGCAACATCGTGCAATGTTCGGTGTCTACTCCCTGCTCAATCACTATGCGATGGGCACTTGGCCAGACTGCGCTGTGTAGTCAACTACGTCCTGGTCAGCGCGTGTTTACTGGCGAAGCCAAAGCGGGGGCCGCCGAGCCCAGCAAAGACCGGCAACCCCCGCGTGTCCACCTCTGCAAGAAGGGACGATGCCATCGTGGCACGGAACTGGAACAGCAAGAACCTAGAGACCACCAAACCAGACGCCGCTGACGTCTTCATGGCCAGCGTTCTCGTCTGGCTGCTCGCGCTCTCCAAAGTGCCGACCTGGGCGATTGGCGCGGTGCCGTGCGTGTGGCTGCTGCTGCGGTGCGTGCGGCGCCCCCAAGGCTGACCCGGCTGAAACGTCGCGCCTGATGACGTAGACAGGGCGTCAAGGGAGACGGGGCCAAGGACCCGTCCGCTTCGGAACGTTCGCCGTGAAGTTCATAGGGCGCTCGGACATCACGTTTCCGGGCGCCCTTTCGCGCGAACGCCAAGGAGAAGAGCGTACGGAAGTTGATGAAAAATGATGTCGCCAGTAGTGCCCTGGTAGCTGTGGCTAGCCTCGGGCGTCAGCTTCCGAGCACATCCATCAAGTGATCGTCCAATTCGGCCACGAACGACTCGCGTCGCCATGGACGCAGTTCCCGGCGGGCCCGCCGCAGCCGGATCGCGGGCACCCTGCCGCCAGTCGCGCTCGCCACCGTCACGCACTCGTGCAGCAGTGTGGCGGCCGCCACCGGATCGTCGAGGCGGATTCGAGCGAGGGCCTGGTCCGTGGTGACGATCGCGCGCTGCACGCGTTCGCGGGGCGCCGCCATCACCTGCATCGCCCGCGCGAAGCGGTCGTGTGCCACCGAGGCGTCCCCCACGTAGAGCTCGCACACTCCCTCGAAGCCACGCAGGTGTCCCGCTGAGAAGCTCGATGGGGCGGGGTCGTGCGTGTGATCGGCCTCGATGTCGTACCAGGCGAGCCCCAGTGCGGACTGGGCCTGGCGCTCGTATCCGGCACGTGCGGCGAGTTCCGCCTGCAGGGCGTGGGCCCGGGCGCGGATCAGCGTCGAATCTCCGGAGCGAGCCTCGCGCACGGCCTTGTTGACGAGGCCGCGCGCCTGGTCCAGGCCCTCGGTGGCGTAGAGGGACACCAGGGCGTGACTCATGTGGACGCCGGCGCTGCGCCATGCCTCACCGAGTCGCTCCGCCTGCTGGGTGGCTTCCGCGTACAGCGCGCGGGAGCTCTCGTCATCGCGGGTCTCGAAGGCCAGGCGGCCTGCGAGAGTCGACGCGGCAATAGCCGTGGCGCGAAGGGCAGAGGCCCACTCCTCGGGCACCGGCCCGGAGAGAAGGCGACGGCAGGACTCGACGGCGGGCGCCAGCATCAGCTGCAGCCGTACGAACGGCAGGGAGCCCACCTGAGCATTCACGTCGGCCACCAGCGCGTCGAGCGCGTCGACGGTAGCGCCGTCCGTGCGGAATGGGTTCGTGAGGGCGCAGGCCAATGCGTCTCGGACGCCGGACGCCAGCAGCGCGAGCATCCCGCCCCCGGAGTCGGTGGCCACGCGAATGAGTTGGCTGCGGATTTCGGCTGTCCGCCGGTCGCTCTCACCGAAGTACCCGAGCACGTCGAGGAATTCCGCGAAGTCCGAGCCCTCCCCCAGTGCCAGATCGCCGGTCGGAGTCCGGGCGTAGAGGTGGGCGAGCAGCAGTTGGTAGCGCTCGTCGGGAAGAGTGGGGGTCTTGGATTCCCATCGGGCCACGGACCGCTGCACGCTGGCCACCGACGGAAGTGGTGGCAGGCGCAGTTCCTCGGCGAGCGCGATGAGCGCCCGGGCGACACCTGCCAGGGACAGGCCGCGGCGGTGTCGCAGCGCCTTCAGCGCTGCCGCTCCGACAGCTCTGTCGTCCATGTCCGCCATGGTGACGCACCCGGCGCCTACACGGGGACGACGAGCCTCGGTTTCCCTCGTAGGGCCGTGTAGTTGAGGGTCTGCCAGGTCCCGGAGTTGGGTTCGTCGTTGTGGGGGAAGCCGATCGTCATGCCCGCGTGGTCGACCATCCACTCGTTGCGGGCGTGGAAGGCAGCCGAGGTCAGCTCCTCGGCGCCGAGTTCGACGATCTCCTTGATGCGGTCGCGGGTGCGGGCGATGGCCTGGCGGGCCTGAGCAGGCTGCTGGTCGGCGGTGCCGGGGACCACGACGGTCAGGTCCGACGCGGTGTTCCCCGCCAGCCACAGCAGCGCCAGTGCGTCGATCCCCTTCGCGCCACCGAGGTAGAAGTGCGCGCCAGGCGCAAACGGGCCCAGGTAGTCGGCGAAGAGCTCCGCGTACGCCTCCAGGCTCCGGTGCTCCGTGTTACGGGTCCCCGTCAGTGCGACCGTACGCATCAACATCAACTCCGTGTCATAGGTTGTCATATCCCGCCCTGGCACAGCCGCTGGAAGGCTCGCGTTGTGGACACCGACGACCTGATCCAGCTGGCGCACTGCGTCGAAGCGCACGGCCTCGACGCCACCGTAGACGAGGCGGAGAGCCGTCTGCTCGTGACGAACCCGCTCAACAGCCGCCTCACCGAAGAGATTCACGCCGTGGCCGACGGCTACGTCACCAGCTTCGACTACGAGATCGGCGAACGCGGGCAGGAACGGGAATGCGCCGAACGCATCGCCCGCATCCTCGCCGTAGGCACAGCTGGCTCGAGCCCTGAGAGGGGGCGCACCCGGTGAGCACGCGCGCAGTCATTCGCCACGCTCCATGGACGATCCGTCCCGATCACAGCACGGGTGCGCCGCAGGCACCCCTGCGCGAGAACCAGTGCACCACCTGCGGCGACGCGTCCGAACCCAGCACTCAGCAGGCGGACCCGGACACCTGGGCCATCAGCCATACCGCGCGCACCGGGCACACCGGGTTCCGCGAGATCACCACCGCGTTCCTCCGGGTCACCCCCGGACGCCAACAATCCGCCGCCAGGAAAGCGGCCACGAAGAAGGCCGAGTCAAAGCCTCCGGGTCGATGAACCCCACTCAAACCGTTCCTAACGAACCCTTCTCGTCTCACTAAAGTCCCTGGCCAGGGACACGGAGTGGCTTCACGATCCCCGAGCACGGACTCACGCAGCTGGGCCAGGACTTCCACGTGACGTACAACTAACTCAAACCTCCGCTCCGCCTAAACGGCGCCAAGCGGCATCTACTCATCCGCACTTGCTTCCCTCTTGCTCCGCACCTGACTTCCTGGAAGGCGTCATCCGCCCTTTCCATCGGGAGGAGGCGCACATGAAGCGAGTGCGCGAGCACGAGGTGGCTTGCCCGCCCCATCGGCACCTGCCTCTGGACGCGGTTCGTCTCTGCTTCGGCTGGCTCGCGACCGGCACTTCACCGCTGAGGGTTGACGGTCGCCCCTTCCCGGGGCTCCCCAACCGCCCGGTCGGGCTGGAGGACTTGCAGGCCCTTGTGCTGTGCCGCTCATGTCCGCGCAGCACCCGGGACGTCGTCTGGGCGGAGCTCGTGCGGCGTTCCCGGACCGAAGGAGCAGCATGGACTCTGGCGTGCGTCGGGGTGGCGTTGCCGGCTCTCACCGCCACGGCCCACCGTCTCGCGATCCGGACTCCCGCAGACCCCGGAGATGTTCAAGGCGAAGTGCTCGCCGGATTCCTTGGCGCGCTGGCAACGGTCGACCTGGGGCGTCCAGGCGTCTTCGCCCGGCTGCGTTGGGCGGCGTTTCGGGCAGGATTCGCGGCCCAGTCCGAAGCTCTGGATGCTCCGGTGCCAGTGGCTTCAGGTTTCGACTCCACGCCCCCGCGCCCGTGGAGCGGGCACCCAGACTTCGTGCTCGCCCGAGCCGTACGCGCCACCGTCCTGTCGCGTGAAGAGGCCGACCTGATCGGTGTCACCCGGCTCGAGGAGCTTCCGGTGGCCGTCTGGGCAACCGAGCACTGCCGGAGCACATGCTCGGCCTACAAGGCCCGGCGCCGGGCCGAGCTGCGGCTGCTCAACTACCTTCGCGCAACAGCTACTCGGGACGGCGGTCTCGACGATCCCGTGGCCGAGGAGGTGACGACCAACCTCGTCACCCTGCCCCGCCCGCCACGCTGCCGCGCAACACGGCGTCGCCGCGCTGTCAGCCCCAGGCGCGAAAAGGCTCGCCTTCTGCTGTCCAATACCCGCCGCAATTCCGGCCTTTGACAGTGCGGGGGTCTTCCGACATCCGTAGGTCGTGTCGACGTGGAGGTACTCGTCGTGCATCCCGGCTCCGCGGCCCGCCCCGCAATCCGTCGCGCGGCGGCAGCGCACAGAGCAACGTCTTCGGTGATTCTCCTCGCGGCAGCGGTCGCGGTGCTCGTGGCCTTCGGTCCGGCAACGCCCGTCGTGGCCGAACCCAAAGAGATCCTGGCGCTGGCGGGTTCGATAAACGAAGTGCTCAACAACATCCGCAACTGGCTCATGGGTGTACTGGCCGCGTTGGCCACCGTCTTCCTGACCCTGGGTGGACTCCGCTACCTCATGGCGGGCGGCGACCCCGGTGAGATCTCGAAGGCCAAGGACGCCTTCAAGAACGCCGGTTACGGCTACGGTCTCGCCGCACTGGCCCCGCTGGTCGTCGAGATCCTCAAGGGAATCGTAGGGGCCTGAGCCATGGGCTGGATCACCGACGCCGTTGTCGGCGCGATCAATGCCTTCTTCAGGGGCCTGGTCAGGGATGCCCTCAACCCCCTGCTCGACCTGCTCGGACGAACCCTGCTGAGCACCCCGACGCCCCGCGACCTGCCGCGCATCGGCGAGTTGTGGACCACCTCTTGGCAGATCACTCTGGCTGCGTACGGCATCCTCGTCCTCCTCGCCGGAGTGCTCGTGGCCTCCTACGAGTCAGTGCAGGCCCAGTACTCCATCAAGGAGATCGCACCCCGGGTCGTCCTGGGGTTCCTGGCGTCCGCTCTGTCGCTGGTCCTCGCCCAGAAGGCAATCGAGACGGCTAACGCCCTGTCCCGCGCCGTGATGAGCGACGGTGTGAACGAGAAGAGCGCGGGGCGCATTCTGCGCAGTCTGGTGATGGGGTCTCTCGACCAGACGTTCGCGATCCTCGTCGGCCTGGTCATCGCGGGCATGCTGCTGGCGCTCCTTGTCACGTACGCGGTGCGCGTCGCCCTGACTTTGATCCTCGTCGCCGGGGCGCCACTGGCACTGATGTGTCATGCCCTTCCGCAGACCGACGGCATCGCCCGATGGTGGTGGCGGGTCTTCGGCGGTCTGCTGGCCATCCAGGTCGCCCAGTCGCTCACGCTCATCACGGCGATCCGGGTGTTGCTCACCCCCGACAACGGCTTCGGCCTCTTCGGCGCGAACCGGTCGGGCCTCGCCAACCTCATCGTCAGCCTTGCCTTGCTGTACATCCTGATCAAGATTCCGTTCTGGATCCTGAGGTCCAGTCACGGCTCCACGCGACGGTCACTGGCCACACGCGTGGCCCAGGCGTATGTCGCGACGAGAGTTCTCGGTGCGATGCGCTCGGGCGGACGGCAGGGTGGGACCCGGATCGGCGGGGCCCGGTACGGAGCCGGACCGGTGGCACCGCCCCTGGTCGCTACCCACCGGCCCGGTGGCGCTGCACGAAGCCGGACCGCGCTGCGGCGTTCCCCAGGTAACCCGCTCTTCCTCGACCCCACACCCCCATCGCCCCCAGGCCGAGTACCGGCGAACCACCCGCCTCCCATGCCGGTGTTCCGAGCCCCTGGGGATCCTCCTTCACGTCCACCCACGGGGCTGCCCCAACCCACTGCAGTACCGGGTCCGCCCGTGTTCCTGCCGCCCGGTGCACGCCCGCCTGAACGGGGTGCCGCGTCCCGGCGCCGGTCGCGCGGCGTTCCGCCAGTTCCAACTCGCTTTCAGCCACCAGTGGTTGATCCCCTCCCTCAGCCGCGCAGAGCCCATGGCTCACCGCCGCTGCCCCACTTCCAAGAACCCGTGCGACGGCCCCCGCCCCTACCCCCCAACCCGCCACGCCGCTTCGCACCCCCACCACCGTTCTTCAGCTCACCGCCACCGCCACGACGGCGGCCAGGAAATGGAGACGCGCGATGACCCAATCCGTACGGATCCCCGCCGACGTCGACCGCGAGGACACCGTCTTCGCCGGGCTCACCGCACGGCAGTTGCTTGTCCTCTCCCTGACCGGGGCCGTGTTGTACGGGGGCTGGTCGGTCACCCGCGCCTTCCTGCCCTCGGCGGTCTTCCTCGTCGTCGCGCTCCCCGTCGGCGTGGGTGTCGCGGCCCTCGTGCTGGGGCAGCGAGACGGCATCGCGCTTGACCGGCTGACTCTTGCCGCGTTCCGGCAGCGCCTGGAGCCCACCCACCACGTTCTCGCCCCCGAAGGCATCTGTGCGCCCCCAGCCTGGCTCCGCCACAGCACCTCGGACGGAGCGCCGTCCAGCGGCATCAGCCCGACCCCACTGCGGCTGCCAGTGGCAGGCGTCTCCGAAACCTCGGTCGTCGACCTTGCCCAGGACGGTCTCGCCGTCATCGCCCTGTGCGGCACCGTCAACTTCGCCTTGCGTACTCCGGCGGAGCAGAACGCCCTCGTCGCCGTGTTCGGCCGGTACCTGCACTCGCTCACCGCGCCCGTGCAGATACTGGTCAGGGCGGAACGCCTCGATCTCTCCGCTCCGATCGCCGAACTCCAGAACCGAGCACCGAACTTGCCGCATCCGGCTCTGGAACGGGCGGCCCTTGAGCACGCCGACTATCTCGCTGAACTCGACCACTCGGCCCATCTGCTGCGACGCCAGGTCCTGCTGGTCCTGCGTGAGCCTCTCGCGCCATCCGGGCCTGTCGACGGTCTCGGCGGCGCAACCCTGCGGAACACTCTGATCGCACGCCGAGCAGCAACGCACAGGCCACGGCCGGTCGGTGACGCACAGCGCCGCGCCGCGGAAGCGCGCCTGATGCGCAGACTCGATGAAGCCGTGGATCTCCTTCAGCCCGCGGGGATCTCCGTGACTCCGCTCGATGCACAGCAGACCGCGGCCGTGCTGGCTGCCGCCTGCCAACCCGACAGGCGAATCCCTCCCCACGCCGACTACGCCGGGGCCGATGAGGTCATCACCTCCGCCGCGCACGACGAGGAGGCGCGTGACTCGGCGGCCGCCCGCTCAAGGAGGCGAGCGACATGGCTCTGAGGAGACGGGCCCGGCATCCGGATCCAGCCGAGATGGGCGTCGTGCCCCAGGGCTTCACCCCGGACACGGTCGGGGTCAGCGCCCGCCACATCGAGGTCGGAAGCGACTGGGTGGCCTCGTTCGCGATCACTGGCTACCCACGCGAGGCCCAGCCCGGGTGGCTGCAACCACTCCTCACCTACCCGGGCCGCGTGGACGTCTCCGTCCATGTCGAACCCATCGACCCTGTCACGTCGGCGCGCCGACTCAAGCGCCAGCTCGCCAAGCTTGAGTCGGGCCGTCGCCACCGCGAGGACAAGGGCCGGCTCCTCGACCCTCACGCCGAGGCCGCCACGGAAGACGCGTACGACCTGTCCGCCAGCGTGGCCCGCGGTGAAGGAAAGCTGTTCCGCCTCGGCCTGTACCTCACGGTCCACGCCGACTCGCACGAGGAGCTCGTCGACGAAGCCGCCGCGGTGCGCACGCTCGCCGCCAGCCTCCTCCTGGACGCGAAGCCAACCACGTATCGCAGTCTCCAAGGATGGGTGTGCGGCCTGCCCCTGGGGCTCGATCAGATCCGCATGCGGCGAACCTTCGACACGGCGGCCCTGTCCGCCGCCTTCCCCTTCACCAGCCCGGATCTCCCTCCCGCTGATCCGGCGGCGAGCGATGTCGCGCACGGCGTGCTCTACGGCTTCAACATGGGAAGCCGGGGCCTCGTCCACTGGGACCGCTTCGCCCTCGACAATTACAACTCAGTGGTTCTCGGGCGGTCCGGCGCCGGCAAGTCCTACCTGGTCAAGCTGGAACTGCTGCGCTCGCTGTACCGCGGCGTGGACATTCACGTCGTCGATCCGGAAGACGAATACGCGCGCCTCACCGAGGCAGTCGGCGGTGCTTACGTGCACCTGGGAGCCGACGGAGTGAGGCTCAATCCCTTCGATCTTCCCGTGCACACCGCCCCCGATGGGCGACGCACCGCGTCGCGTGACGCCCTCCTACGACGCTCCCTGTTCCTGCACACCTTCCTGAACGTCCTGCTCCAGGATCGCCTCACCCCGGCAGAACAGGCCGCCCTCGACCAGGCGATCACCGCGACCTATCGACGCCTGGGGATCACCGCGGATCCGAAGACCTGGAGTCGCCCCGCTCCCCTCCTCACCGACCTCGCCGCTGTCCTCGCAGACACCCGTGAACCGACAGCGTCCGCGCTCGCCGCGCGACTGCACCCGTATGTTCGCGGGGCGTTCTCCAGCCTGTTCTCCGGACCGACCACCACCCAGACGAACAGCCACCTGGTGACCTTCTCGCTTCGTGATCTGCCGGACGAACTCAAGCCCCTCGGCACGCTGTTGACGCTCGACACCGTATGGCGCCACGTGTCCCATCCTGGCGCCCGCCGGCCACAGCTCGTGGTCGTCGACGAAGCGTGGCTCTTGATGCGTCAGCCCGCAGGCGCCGACTTCCTCCTCCGCATGGCCAAGGCAGGCCGCAAGTACTGGACCGGGCTGACCGTCGCCACCCAGGACTCAGCGGACATGCTCGCGTCCGACCTCGGCCGAGCTGTCGTCTCCAACGCCACCACACAGATCTTGTTGCGCCAAGCGCCCCAAGCCGTGGACGAGATCACCAGGACCTTCCAACTATCGCTGGGAGAGCGGCAGTTCGTGCTCTCCGCCGATCGCGGCCAGGGGCTCTTGTCCACCGGGACCGAGCGGGTCGCGTTCCAGGCGCTGGCCTCCCCCACCGAGCACTTCCTCGTGACCACCGATCCGGCTGAGCTCGCCTCCTACTCCGACCACGCCTTCGCGGAGCCCGCGCACGGCCGGACTGTCGATGTCGTCGACCCCTTCGACGACGACCTCAGCCAGCCGATTGACCTCGGAATCGCTTGATCGCAGCCCACCGCAGAAGGCTAGGAGTCCGTTATGTACGCACTGCAGTCCCTCGCCGAACTCCCCAGCTGGGCGCGCGCCGACAACAGGCCAGCCCTCTGCGCCCTCCTACTCGGAACCCTGGGGATGGTCGCGCTCCGGAACCGGCGGCGGCATCGGTGCGGGCCCCGCTTCCCTGCCGAAGCACGGCTCGTCCACGTACTGATGCCGCCGACGGTCTCCCCTCAAAGCGCGGAGATGTTCTGGGCGAACGTGGCGGGTCTTGCTGGTGCCGAGGGAACTCACGATCGCGACCGACGGGCCCACTTGTCGTGGGAGTACGTGTTCCGGCGGGACGAGATCAACATCGGTCTGTGGGTACCGTCCGCCATCCCAAGCGGCTTGGTGGAGCGGGCGGTCGAGTCCGCTTGGCCCGGCGCCAGCATCCGAACCGAAAACGCCACGATGGCCGTCCCCACCGAAGGGGCCGCCTCAGAAGGTGGGAGCACGGGAGGCGAGCTACGCCTAGGCCGCGCCGAAGCCCTCCCTGTCCGCACCGCGTTCCCGGCTGATCCGCTCCGGGCGCTGCTTTCCATACCGGCCGCGCTCCATGTCGGGGAGCGGGTGATGGTCCAGATCGTGGCGCGCCCAGCTGATGTTCATCGGACGCACCGAGCTCGTCGAGCAGCCCGGTCCGTGCGTGACGGCGCCTCGCCACGGCTCTCTGGACGCATCCTGGACCTGGTCACGCCAGGTCTCACACGGCAAGCAGTCCCGTCCGACCACCAGGCGGCGCTGGCGGCGTCCGCCACAGACCGCGCGATCGTGGACAAGCTTCAGGGCACCGTGTACGAGACGCGAGTCAGGTACGCCATCGACCTGCCCGGCGCTTCCCCGAACAGTGAGGCCAGCCCTCGGCTACGGGGCCTCACTCAAGCCGTCGTCGGGGCGTTCGCCACGTTCACCCAGCACAACGAGTACCGTCCGACGACAAGGCGCCCCTCTCGCCGTGACCTCGCTGAACGGAGCCTTGGCAAGGGCGACTTGATGTCGGTACCGGAAATCTCCGCTCTCGCGCACCTTCCCTGGGACGACTTCGTACCGGGTATGTCCAGAGCACCCGCTCGTTCGCTGCCTCCACCACCCGAGGTCGCCGAGAGCGGATCCCACGTCAAGCCCCTCGGCGTCGCAGATTCCGGGCGTCCGCGCCCCGTTGGCCTGTACGTCCCCGACGCCCGGCACCACGTACACATCCTCGGTCCCACCGGGGCAGGCAAGTCCGAGCTGATGGCACACATGATCCTCGCGGACGCGAAGGCCGGGCGCGGCCAAGTAGTCATAGATCCAAAGGGAGATCTGGTCACCGACGTCGTTACACGTCTGCCCCTCCACATGGCGTCGCGGACAGTCCTCCTCGACGCCGACTGTGGCACCCCGCCTCCCATTCTCAACCCGCTGGACGGGCCGGATCCGGCGCGCAGCGTGAACCACCTGATGTCCGTCTTCTCGCGTATCTACGCGGCAACTTGGGGACCACGCACCGACGACATCCTGCGCGCTGGCCTGTTGACCCTGTGTTCGCTACCCGGCACACCCACACTCCGCGACCTCCCCAGGCTGCTCACAGTCCCGGCATTTCGACACCGGGCAGTGAGCCACGTGCAGGACGAGGTGCTGCGCGGCTTCTGGACCTGGTACGAGCAGCTCTCCGATCAAGCCCGCGCTGTAGTCACGGCGCCCCTGATGAACAAGGTTCGGGCCCTGCTGCTACGGCCATTTGTCCGGGACACCCTCACCGGAGGGTCATCCACCATCGACATGGACTCCGTCCTCGACGGCGGCATCTGCCTGGTCCGTCTCTCCCAGGACACCCTCGGAGCCGAAACAGCGGCCTTCGTCGGCTCGCTCGTCGTCGCACGCACGTGGCAGTCAGCCATCCATCGCGACCGGCTGCCACAGTCCGAGCGGCGTGACTGCGCCCTTTACATCGACGAGTGCCACCACTTCCTCCACCTGCCGTACGCCCTGACGGACATGCTCGCTGCGGCCCGCGGCTACCGGCTCTCGCTGACGCTCTCCCACCAGTACTTGCGTCAGCTTCCGCGAGAACTCGAAGCAGGCGTCAGCGCCAACGCCCGCACCAAGGTCTTCCTCAACGCCAGCCCGGAGGACGCCCGAAGCCTGGCCTGGCACACCGCGCCCCGGCTCACCGAGTACGACCTCACCCACCTCCCCGCCTTTCACGCGGCGATACGACCTGTCGTGCACGGCAGGGAGACCCCAGCCTTCACCATCCGCACCGAGCAGCTGCCCCCACCCGTAGCCGGACGAGACGTAGCGATCAGACAGGCGGCGGCATCAGCACTCCGACCGAGCGTTCAATCCCCGCTCGCCCACCCCGCATCCCGACCCGCGGCCGATCCCCGCCGCACCGCCTGAACCGATACGCCTTCACAAGAGAGATGGTCGACATGACGACGACCTGTACCGCGCCCCAAGGAGCCCTCAGAGACCGCCTTTCGCGCCACGTCACCCCACGTACCGCGACCAGCAGCACGCACCTGGCCGAACTGTCCGGACGGCTCACCCCGCGCGACCGGTGGCTGATCCGCATGCTGTACGCCCACCGGGTCTTCACCACTCACCAGATCGCGCAACTTGCCTGGCCGTCCCGCCGCGCCGCCAACATGCGGCTGCTGCGGCTCTACCAGTGGCGGGTCTTCGACCGCTTCCAACCGTTCGTGGCCCATGGCACGGCGCCCATGCACTACCTCATCGACCGCGCAGGGGCCGCCGTGCTCGCTCGGGAGGAAGGAATCGAGCCCCGCCGCCTGGCCTACGACCACTCCCGTGCCCTCGGGATCGCCCACTCACAACGACTGACCCACACCATCGCCACGAACAACTACTTCACTTCGCTGATTCACCGGGCACGCCACATGACCACACCTGGAACACTCACCACTTGGTGGTCCGAAGCGCAGTGCGCACGCCACTTCGGCGACGTCGTGCGCCCGGACGCATACGGGCGCTGGAGAGATCACCATGGCGAAACCGAATGGTTTCTCGAAGTCGACCTCGGCACCGAGCAGCTGGGACGGCTGTGCGCCAAGCTCGTAGGCTACGGCGATCTCGCTGAGCAGACCGGCATCGTCACACCCGTCCTGTTCCTTCTCCCGAACCAGGCACGAGAGGACTCTGCGCGGGCCACTCTGGCCGCCGCCCTGACGGCACTGGATTGCATGCCAGCTGTACCAGTGGCCACTGCGCACACCGCACGCACCGCGTCCTGCGGCTCGTCGAACTCGCCGCATCCGCAAGCTCCGCAGTGGCTCCCGCTGGAAGCCACCCACCCAGATCCTCGGCTGGAGCTATGGGAGTTGGGCCAGTTCTGGCGTCACTTGCCCACGCTGTCCCCAACCGCTCCACTTGTTCCGGACGCGTCAGCGCACGATCAGCTGCGATCCCCTTTCCCCATGCCCCCAGGGGCCGCTCTCTCGGACACCGGGGAGTGACGTCCAATGATCAGGATCATGGGGGCACTTCTGGGCGCGCTCGTCCTCCTCATAGTGCTCGTGGTCTCCGGGGCCGCTGGGGTGTTCTCTGCTGTCGCGGGTGGTGGTAGCAGCCCCGGCCTGACTGCGTTGGCTGATATCCCAGGTCGCTTCCTCGCCTTGTACTCCGCGGCGGCCCGAACGTGCCCCGGCCTGGACTGGTCCGTGCTGGCCGCCATCGGCAAGATCGAGTCCGATCACGGACGTTCGCAACTTCCCGGAGTACGGAGCGGCGCGAACTCAGCAGGCGCACGAGGGCCGTTGCAGTTCTTGCCCACGACGTTCCACAGCGTCATCGCAAAGTCGCCCCCGCCGCCGGGCGGCCACACTCCCCCATCGCCGTACGACCCTCACGACGCGATCTACGCTGCCGCCGCCTACCTCTGCGACTCCGGCGCTCGAGGCAACCGGGATCTGCGGAAGGCGGTGTTCACCTACAACCACGCCGACTGGTACGTCTCCGATGTCCTCGCCCAAGCCGCTCGATACCGACGCGCTGCGGCAGACGACTCTCCCAGGGGTAGCCCAGCAGCGGTCACAGCCGTTCGCTACGCTCTCGCGCAGCTCGGCCAACCGTATGTCTGGGGCGGGAACGGCCGTCAGGACGGCGGCTTCGACTGCTCAGGGCTGACCAAGGCGGCCTACACCGCCGCGCACATCGCTCTGCCGCGCACGGCGGCCGAGCAGTACCAGGCTGGGCCACGCGTTGGTGAGAACGAGAAGTTGATACCCGGCGACCTCGTCTTCTACGGCCATCGCACCAACGGTGCCGATCATGTCGGGATCTACATCGGCGCCGGCAAAATGATCGACGCGCCCCATCGCAACGCGTCCGTGAGGATCACGGCGTATCGCCATCACGCTGACGGCTACATGGGAGCGACGCGTCCGGCCGCCCGTGCGCCGAGGAGCACCGTCTGAGCTGCTCCGGGAGCCCTCGGAGCCGCGAGCTGCTTGGCCGGCCAATTCAATGGACCCGGAATCCTCCGTGGCTCCGGGCTCGCTCCAAGTAGTCGATCCATAGGAGCCAGTGGTCCAGCGAGTCGCCGACAACGACTCTCGTCTCGTTGACCTCGTGCGTGCGGTAGCTCTCCAAAGCCACTGCGATCTCCTCCGGGGTGACCAGCCATGCCTCATTCGTGCTCAACTTGTGGAGCGCTATTCCGAACGCGGGCTCAGGATGCCAGGCCAGGTGCCAAAACCCATGACGGGACCCTCTGTTTGGTGGGAGTCGGGCCTCGGTTACGAGGCCCCGACGGAACAGGTAGAGCTGCTACCAGACGCGGAACCCGCCATGCTCGCTCGCACGCTGCAGGAAGCTGATCCACTCCGACCACCAGGTCAGGGAGCTGCGCACGCCGTCTCGGTGCTCCTGCGATGCGGCCGTCCAGCAACCGAGAGCGGCTGTGATCTCATCGGGCGTCACCAACCATCCATCACGGGTGATCAGCTTGTAGCAGGGGATCCCTGTTGGGTTCTCTCCCTGCGAGTCGAACAGGTCATGTAGCGCGTCCACGAATGGTTCGAGGTCAGGCGGTACCTCAGTGCCGCCGCTGTCCAGGTACGAGTCGATCCGCACGCTGGTTGTTCCGTAGTCCTCGGGGGCGGGCTCGTCTGGCGGCACGTCAGGAGTGAGCATGCCGAGCTTTGCCATTTCTCGGCGGGCAGCGGCGGCCACGTCGTCACTGATTCGCATGCCGACGATCCCGCCCGGCGGGTTCTGCAGTTCCAGGTCGAAGCACATGGTCGTCTCCAGGAGCGAGTGCGGGGCGCCGCGCCCCAAAGTCGGCATGGGGCACTGGAGCGGGGCGCGGCCGTACGGTGATGTCACGCGGTGCGCAGGGCCATCAGGCGGCCGTGCGCCTTGGACTTGATCTGGTCGTCAACGCCTTCCATGACGGCGGTGGCGCGGGCGATCTCCTCCGTCATGGTCTTTCCAGGACGGCGCGGGGCGACATGATCCAGGTAGTCGGTCACGGTGCGCTCGGCGGCGTAGGCGGTGCGGCCGATGTTCTGCGACTCGATGGTGAACATGTCGGCGAGCAGATCCCTGCGGCGCTCCTCGGCCCGGCGGGTGCGAGGCGACGCGTCGTCGTCCGGCGGCCACAGCTCGCCGACGAGCCGGTCGAACTCGTCGATCGCGCAGTCGGTCCGGGCAAGTGCCGTCTCCTCCACAGCCCACTGCTCGTAGTACGCGATGGACAGTTTGAGCGCGCGACGGGCTTCCTTGATGCGGTCCCCCGCTCCCTTGGTGTGCCGCACCGTCCACCGCGAGTACGCGTCTCGTACAGCGAACCGTTCGGTGTTGCCGCACACGGGCCGCCACGGGGTGACGACGGCGGAGAGCGGCGAGCGGCCGTCGTGGGAGTTGATCACGGCGATGAACGGGACGATCTCGTCGTTGATCCCTGCAGCGTCGACCGCGATGTTGCGCGGCAGTCGGATGCATACAAAGATCTTGCGCCCGTCGCGCAGGGCCCCGGCGGATTCCCAGACCACGCCGTAGTCGTTGACCAGTTCCTGCAGGAACTCGAACCCCGACCGGTTCTGAATGGGCTCATAGACCCCGCCGACCACACCGAGCGCGGCTCCGGTGTCGTCCCGCACCGTATGGAACTTGCCCTGATGCTGGCGCAGTTCGCCATTCCACAGGTAGAACGCAGGCACCCGCTGCACCTGGAAGTCGATTCCGGCAAGATCCAGGACAGTGTCGATATCCGAGATCCCACCGGGAATGACCTTGCCCAGGCCGTGCCAGGCCGGGACCGAGGAGTACAGGGCGGCGGTGCCGAGCGAGGTGTCGAGGCCGTCCCTCCCGATGACCTCGCCTCGGTCGTAGCCGACAGTGGCTTCGTACGAGCCGTCGTCACGTCGCGTGGCGCGAGCCTCGGTGACGCGGGCCGAACGATCGTTGAAGAACTGGGTGTTGACGTCGATGCTCATGATGTCCCCCTTGGGGATCTTCCCTTGGGTGGGCGGCTCGGCAGCCGGTCGCGACAGGCGACTGGTCCGCCGCGCCGAGATGTGTCCCCGTCAGTCCGAGTTCATGGCGAGTCAGAGGCAGGCCACCGACCTGGTGATGGATGCGCGGCGCACGTGGTGAGGTCCGGCCAACTCGCCCCATGGGTCCGCAAGTGCGAATCGCGTGAGGGGAAGACCGAATTCATCGGCAACCGCGCAGTTGAGGCACTGACACGGAAGGGCCAGCCAGAGGCCGTGGTGGCTCTTGATCGATCCGTGGTAGATGACGAGATCACACGGCTCGATCATGTCGAGCAAGCGGAACAGGGTGTCAGACATGACGCCCTCTCAGGCTGTAAGTACGGGAAGGCATGCGGTGCGCGGGTAGGTCTCCCACGCTGTAGCGAGCACGTGTACCTCGTACAGGCGGTACGCCATGACGCTGCGGAAGTGGCCGTTGATCAGCTGGAAGGCCAGCGAAGGTTCGCGGCCGTAGTCCTGCCGGAACATTTCGGCGGCGACCCGACCGAAGGCGCTCGCAAAGCGCCAATCGGCAGGAAGCCCTTGAGCGGCGAGGTAGTCAGCGACGGTTACGCGACCCCGACTTACGCCATCAACTGCCTCACAGATCTTAGTTTCCATCGCGATCACCTCGACCTGGAATGCCAACTTTCTTGGCACTTTCAGTGTCTCGCTCACCGCCCTAGATCGCAACAAAGTTGGCGCTGATTCTTTAGTAGGTCTGCCTAGTCACTTGGCAGTACGCGTGAGACGATGCGGGCCATGACGTCACGCCCGGACAAGCGAGTCGAGGCCCAGTGGCTCCGAAAACTGGAGCGCGCAACGACCGCCCACGAGAAGACGCGCCGCGCACTCGACGAACTGATCGCCGACGCGCGCACCGCGGGCGTGCCCTTGATGACCATCGCCAAGCACACGCCGTACAGCCGCGAGTGGGCGCGCCAGATCGCCGATCGCATCGACGCGGAACGAGCCAGCGCTACGACGCTGCGTGAGGACGAGAATCCCCGTCCGTAACCGGACGACCACAGGCAGATTCGAAAGTGAAAGTGGCAACCGCCAATTCAACACGCGGACGCCGGGCAGCACCTTGGGCCGCCATATCGCCTGCCTCTGCCCGCCCCTCGCCCAAATCTCCCAGCCACCCAACATCACACGATGAGTTGAGCGGCACACAGGGGAGAACAAGAGGCATCGCACCTGCAACAACTACCCATGAAGGGCTTCCCCTCTAAGCGGAACCCCCATGAGTAGATCCACTGGAAACCGCAAGCAAGCTGCTGATCAAAGTACTTGTCGACGATGAGGCTCCAGTCACGCGGTGCGAAACCCTCCACGGTTGCACTTGGAATGCCCTAGCCTGACTCACCTATCACTCGCCACGGGGAGACACTATGTCCGACCGCAAGCATCTTCGGAGGCTACTCGCACCAAGATGGTCCACCGGACGATTATTCGGGGGCCGTCAGAACCGATGCACTGAGGATGACACCCTCGCCCCGGAGGACGCGCGCTTCACCGAGCGATTTCGCGACCTCCGTCAGATGATCAATGGCGAGTGGATTCCAGACATCCTGGTGGCATTGTCGGAAGGCCCCGCCCAGTACTCGGTCGTTCTCAGCAGGGTGCGGGAGCGGACGAAGAACGACGGCTGGACGTCCAGGCGTAGGCACCTGCAGGAGAGCATCCTCACTCGCACCCTGCGACGCATGGAGCAGCGGGAGCTCATCACGCACGAGCGTGAGGACAGCTTCCCGTACCACGCTCACTACCGCCTCACTCCAGCTGCTGTTGAACTCCTCACCGCCGTCGCCCCCTTCGTCAGCTGGGCTGAGCGCCACACGGACCTTGTGGAGCGCGCACGGGCGCGGCATCGAGCGAACGCTGCCGGAACAGGCTGACGACGTCACCCGGGCGCTCGCGAAACGAAGAACGAGCCGCCCAAGTACTCCCCCACTCCTCATCGAGGGTGCCTTGACCGTTTGTGCCTCCCTGAGGCTTGAGAGGGGGCATGTGCAACTCGCCCTGGGTACAGCAGACTTAGACAGGCGGTCCGTGCGACGAGGGGCTGGTCATGGCTGGTGACGCGGGCAGTGAGTCGGCGCTCAGACGGGCGCGGCAGGCGCGGAACATGACGCAGGAGGAGGCCGCGGACGCGTTGAACGCGATCACGGGGCTGGCGGCGGATGCGAGTCTAGTCAGTGCGTGGGAGTCGGGGCGCAAGCGCACGGGGAATCGCAATCGGGCTGGGCTGTGCACGCTGTACCGGGAGCGGTCGGAGGTGCTCTTCGCACACCAGGACGGCGAGGCGCCCAGCCTGCTCGAGGCCACCGGCACGACGGTGGTCGTCAAGGTCCTCACCCGGTGGACCGAGTTGATCGAAGCAATGGTTGAGGTCGTGACAGGGGCGCGCGAGCAGCTGGTTGTCACCGGCAGCCGATCGCGGGAGAAGGCTTATCTGGCCGCGATCGAGACGGCGGTGGCCCAGCAGCCGGACCTGGTGCACTACCGCGTCCTGTACGGGCCGCCACGTCATCGCGCGCTGGTGGACCATTTGCTGCGGCTGCTGGAGCTGCGTGACCCGGGAGCGCGCCACCATGGTGTGAAGACGCTACACGTCGGGATCGTGGAGCGGGCGGAGGCCCTGGAGCGCTTCTTCGTGGCTTCGGAGGCACAGGCGGTGGTGCCGTTGCCGTCCTTCCACGGCGCCGACGGCTTCGACTGTGGCGTGCTATTGGGTCGTGAGGCCGCGGTGGGCCTGGTCCACCATGGGCGGGAAGCGTCGGCGTCCGCGCGGCCGGTGGAGACGATCGAGGCCGTACGCGCGCTGCCGGTACGGGACAGCTGAGCGTGTGGGGAGCAACGTGACCGCAAGTCTTGAGCAGGCCGCTGGAGCCCAGGCGGACTCGGTGATCGAACTGGCCCAGGAACTGGTGCGCCGGCCCAGCCGTGCCGGGATCGACGACTACGCGCCTGCCCTGGGCGTTCTGGAGACCTGGCTCACGGGTCGTGCCCTGCCCCATCGCCGCCTGCACAATGGCTCCGGCCATCTGGTCGGGTTGCTGGTGGAGATCGCCGGCGGGCGGCCGGGCCCGTGGTGGTGCCTGGATGCGTGTGTGGACACCGCGCCCTTCGGCGACGAGAGCGCGTGGTCGTTCTCCCCGACCTGCGGGGACATCGTCGATGGCTGGCTGCTGGGCCGGGGCAGCGCGGACTCCAAGCTCGCCGCCGCCCTGTTCTGCCACATCGCCGCCGACCTGCTGCCCCACGCCGCGTCTCTCCCTGGCGGTCTGGCAGTGCTCCTGGACGTCGACGAGCACACCGGTGGCTTCGGCGGCGCCCGCGCCTACCTCTCCGATCCGGAGGCAACGCGGCCAGCCGGAGTCATGATCGGCTACCCCGGCATCGAGGACGTCGTGGTCGGCGGCCGTGGCCTGTGGCGTGCCACCTTGTCCGTGCACGCCCCCTCCGGGCACTCCGGCTCCAGCCGCAGCGTCATCGGCGCCATCTCCCGCGCCGCCCACCTGGTCCGTCTTCTGGACAGCTCCGAACTACCGGGGGTGGATGCGAAATTGGACGGATTTCCGTTGCCGCCGAAACTCTCGGTGACGTCGTTCCACGGCGGGCAGGGGTTCTCCGTCACCCCCGACTTGTGCGAGCTGAACGTCGACGTGCGCACCACCCTGTCCTTCGATGCCCACAGCGCGGAGACCCTGGTGCGCAAGGCCGTTGCGGAACTGGACGCGGAACTACCTGCGCCACGGCCGACCGACATCACGCCCGTCGCCAGCTGGCCGCCTTTCCGCCTGGGCGAAGGCGACCAGCCCGCCGCCGCGCTCCTGCACGCCGCCCGCGAGACCGGCCTGAAAGTGCGGGCGAAGACCGCGGGCCCCTCCAACATCGGCAACCTGCTCGCCGGACACGGCATCCCGGCCACGGCGGGCTTCGGCCTGCCCTACGAAGGGCTGCACGGCATCGACGAACGCACCCACCTCGCCGAACTGCCCCGCGTTCACGCTGTCTACCACCGGGCCGTCCTCGACCTCCTGCACGCGCACTGACCCCGCCGCGGGAGGACGGCGCCACTCTCCCGCGCCGTAAGACGGCGTGCGTGCGCGGCGACACCGGCGTTCCAGTCGAGTCCCAGGTTTCTTCCTGATCCACTCCCTGAAGGACCCCAACTCCGTCTCTGGGAAGACCGCCATCCGCGCGGTGCCATGGAGCCACCACCGCCTCGCGAGAGATGGGTCAGGCACATGGAGAAGATCATCGTCACTGGCGGGGCGGGCTTCATCGGCTCGCACTTCGTCAAACTCCTGCTGGCGAGCAATGACGTCGCTGAGGTGACCGTCCTGGACGCGCTCACTTATGCCGGACACAAGGAGAACCTCGACGACGCCCTCACCTCGCCGAAGGTCAACTTCGTGCGAGGCAACATCCTCGACGAGGACCTCGTCGACGACCTGGTCCAACGACACGATGCCGTCGTCCACTTCGCCGCCGAATCACACGTGGACCGGAGCTTCTTTGAGGCGGGCGCGTTCCTCGCCACCAACGTGGTGGGCACCCACACCCTGCTGGAGGCCGCGAAACGTCACCACATCCACAAGTTCGTGCACGTCTCTACCGACGAGGTCTACGGGCCCATGGCCTGCGGCTCGGCGTCGGAGCGCTCACCGCTCCGCCCCACCGTCCCCTACGCCGCGTCCAAGGCGTGCAGCGACCTGATCGCCCTGTCAGCCTTCGCCACCGACGGTGTCCCGGTGTGCGTGACCCGCTCTTCCAACAATTACGGGCCCCACCAGCACCCCGAAAAGATCATCCCGCTGTTCGTGACCAGCCTGCTCAAGGGCGAGCAAGTCACGCTCCACGGCACCGGCCAGCACATACGCAACTGGCTCCACGTCGAGGACAACTGCCAGGGCATCAACCTGGTCCTGCGTCGAGGCATCCCCGGCGAGGTCTACAACATCGGTGGTGGTACGGACCTGACCACCCGCGAGCTCACCGGAAGACTGCTTGAGCTGTGCGACGCCGACTGGGATCAGGTCGCCTGCATCCCCGACCGCAAGGCAAACGACGTCCGCTACGCAATGGACTTCACGAAGATCGCCGAGGATCTCGGCTATCGCCCGCGCGTCTCGCTCGCGGACGGCTTGGCCCAGACCGTGCAGTGGCACCGCGACCACCTCCACCTGTGGGCCCCGGCGCAACGCAACCCCGACGCGCCCCTCGCGGAGATCAACGTCCCCGCTTCGATGGAGAGGTGAGCGTCATGCCCGCCATCCAGCGCGTCCTGGTCACCGGAGTCGGCGGGGCACCCGGGTTCGACCTGACCCGCCGCCTGCTCAGCCTGAACTGCGACGTCATCGCCGCCGATGCCAACCCGCTGGCGTGCGGATTGCTGCTTGACGGCGTCACCCCCCGCCTCCTGCCCAAGGCCGCCGAGCCGGACTTTCGCACCAGGTTGCTTGAAGTGTGCCGGGACCTGCGGCCCCACGCACTGATGTGCGCCGTCGAGCACGAACTCCCCACGCTCGTCTCCCTGGCACCGGACCTGGAGGCACTGGGCGTACGGACGTGGCTGCCAGGCCCCGACGCGGTAACTGCTTGCCTTGACAAGGCTGCCTTCCACACCGCCCTTGCCGCGCACGGCATCCCCACCCCTGCGACGTTCCTTCCCGCCGAACTCGACAACGCCCAGCTGCCCCTCGCGCTCGTCGTCAAGCCGCGCCGCGGCCACGGAAGTCAGGGGGTGTCCTTCTGTGAAAGCCGTGACCAGGCCCACGTGCTGTGTGAGCTGACCTGCGATCCGATCGTCCAAGAGCTTGTAGAGGGCAGCGAGTTCACCGCCGACTGCCTCGTGGACCACACGGGCCGAGCCTCGGTAATCCTGCGCCACCGGCTCCTGGTGAAGGCCGGGCTTGCCGTGGTCGCCCGCACCTTCCACGACGACGAGGCCGCCGAGCAGATACGCCGAACCCTGAACGCGGTCGGCGCGAGCGGACTGTGTTGCGTACAGGGCTTCCTCCGCGAAGGGGACGCCGATCACGTGACCGTCACTGAAGTGAACTTGCGGGTTGCCGGAGGCTTCCCCCTCGCCGAGGCAGCCGGTGCTCAACTGGTCCAGCAGGCCCTCAACGGCCTGTTCGACCGGCCCGTCGACCACACCCGCCTCGCCTACAAGGACGACGTCTACCTCACCAAGTACTTCGAGACGCTGGCCAGCGGCCCCCACCCGATCGCCAGACGCCTCACCGCCCGCACCCACACGCCCACCTCGACGTCGACGCAGGAGGGGTCCCGATGACGCGGCACATCCCTTGCCCCGACGCCGCACGACACAACGCCATCCCGTTCCTGCACGGTGCGGAGACTGCTGCGATCTCCCAAGCGCTGCTCGCCGGACAGTACGGACACGGCGAGTTGACCGAGGAGTTCGAGCGCCGCCTCGCCGCGTTCCTGGGCGTGGCAGACGTGGTGGCGGTTGCCTCCGGCACCGCCGCGCTCCACATCGCCCTCCTGACCGCAGGCGTCGGGCCCGGCGACGAAGTCATCGTCCCCTCCCAGACCTACTGCGCGACCATCCACGCGATCGTGGCGTGCGGAGCACACCCGCGCTTCATCGACATCAAACCGGACACACTGTGCATCGACGCCGCCACCGTGCTGGCCGCCCTCACACCCCACACCCGCGCCGTCCTGCCCGTCCTGTATGGCGGCCGCGCCATCGACTTGACCGGCATCCAGGACCGCCTCGCCACCCGCGGCATCACAGTGGTCGAAGACGCTGCACATGCCTTCGGCTCCCACACCCGCACGACCCTGGTCGGCGCGAGCAGCCGCGCGCTGACCTGCTTCTCCTTCGGGCCGATCAAGAACCTGACCTGTGGGCAAGGCGGCGCGATCGTCCCTCGCTCCCCCGAACAAGCCCACACCGCCCGCAGCCTGCGTGCCCTGGGCATCACTCAATCCCAACAGCAGCGCGCCCAGAGCACCACGTACACGGTCGAGCGCGTCGGACTGCGCGCCACAATGTCCGCGCTCAACGCCAGCATCGGCCTGGTGCAGTTGGAGCGCTTCCCCCTCGTCGCAGCCAAGCGTCAGGTCCTGTGGCGCGCCTACGCGGCCGCACTGGCCGAGCTCGACGACGTCGTCCTGGTCGACGTCGACGTGGAGCACACGGTTCCCTTCAACTGCGTCGTACGGCTGAAAGGCCGCGAACGTGTCTTCCACCTCCTTCGCGATCGCGGCATCGGCGTCGGTGTGCATTACCCGCCCAACCACCTCCAGCCCGCCTTCCACCGGTGGCACCGCCACCTGCCCGCCACTGAGGAGACCGGCACGCAGATCATGAGCCTCCCCTTCCATCCGGCCATGACCGACGACGACATCAACTTCACCGTCTCCGCCCTCCAGCACGCCGTCATCACGGAGCGCTCATGCGCATCCTGACCGTCTGCCTCGGCAACATCTGCCGTTCCCCGTACGCCGCGGCCGTGCTCACCCATCACGGCGGTGGAGCGGCAGAGGTCCGCTCGGCGGGCCTGAGCGGGAAGTGGATCGGACAAGGTGGCCACCCAGACATGGTCAAGACGGCGGCCATGCGCGGTTTCGACCTCTCCGGCCATCACGCCGTGCAGGTGACCGATGAACTGCTGGAGTGGGCCCATGTCATCCTGGCCATGGACCGAAGCGTTGAGGCGCAACTACATGGCCGAACTGCTGGGTTCACCGCGAGGAAGATCCACCTCTACCTCGAAGAGGGCGACGTGCCCGACCCGTACGGCCAGGACGCCGCCGCGTTCACCGCGTGCGCTGAAGCCATCGAGGCTGGAGCAGCCCGCCACCTGCCCCCGAAAGGTGAGTGAGCGTCTGAGAACGGTGGGACGGCTGCCCCATCACAGCTCCCTCGCGCCAGTGATCGTTGTTGCCTGTTCGATTCCTGCGTCAGGTCAATCCCGCCAGAAGTCCCAGCCGTTCAGGTCGATCAACGGCTCGGTGTAGGCGACCAAGTCCTCGCCTACTGCCGGACTGCGGCGAGCACGACATCGGCCAGGCGCTCGGCGGCATCCGGCCGACCGAAGCCGCGGGCCCTCTCAGCCATCGCCTCGCGCTGTGCGGGATCGGTGAGCAACGGCACGACAACGCCCTGCAGTCGCTCGGCCGTCACGTTGTCGGTGAGGGCGATGGCGGCGCCGGCGTCAGCGAGATGTCGGGCGTTGTGGACCTGCTCGTTACCAGCGGAGGTGGCCAGCGGGATGAACACGGCTGCCTTGCCCAGTGCGGTGAGTTCGGCGATCGTCCCGGCGCCACTGCGGGAGATCACCACGTCGGCCAGAGCCAGCACGTCGGGCAGTTCGGCGCCCACGTACCCGGTGAGGTGGTAGCGGCCCGCGGTCGAGGAGGACAGACGTGCGGCCTGCTGGCTCAGGCTCTGCACATGGTCGGGTCCGCACTGGTGGATCACGTTGGCGTGCTCGAGCAGCCACGGCAGCGCCTCGGACACCACGGTGTTGATCTGCTGCGAACCCTGGGCCCCGCCGGTGACGTACACGGTCGGCAGATGTCCGTCGAAGCCATGCAGCCCTAGAGCCTGGATCGCCTTTTCGGATTGCCCGGTGAACACCTCGGGCCGTACCGGATTGCCGGTGACGACCGTCGCGGCTCGCACCGCCTCCGGCAACAGTTCCACCGTGGACTGCGACGACACCGCGACGCGGGTAGCGGATCCTGCGAGCGTCTTGTTGGCCAGTCCCAGCCGGACGGTCTGCTCGTGCACCACCAGCGGTACACGGCACATGAGGGTCGCGGCCATGCCGACGGGGACAGCCACGTACCCGCCGGTGGCCAGCACGACATCAGGGCGGAAGCGGTTGATGGCTTTGCGGGCCTGGAGGACACCGAGGGGTACCCGGCTCATGTCCTTCACGTTCGCTGGCGAGATCATCTTCAGCGGGTTCGCCGAGCGCCGGATCTTGCCGGTGGCCACTGACGCGAACTCAATCCCTTCGCCAACCGCGACCCGCTCCTCCAGGCTGTCAGCCTTGCCCACCCACAGCACCTCCAGCGCCCGCCCCTCGGCCGCGAGTCGGGACTTGAGGGTGCGCACGGCGGTGAGAGCCGGGTAGGTGTGACCACCTGTGCCGCCTCCCGTCACGATCAAACGGAAGGGCCGCTCAGACCCGAACGGGAGACGACTCACGTCGCTGTTCACGATGGCTCCAGTTGCTGAACTACGTGGGCAATGGGGGCAGGAGACCGCGCCGACATCACGCGCTGGCTCTCAGCCCGAGCCTCCCACATGCCACCGCCTCGAAAGACCGAGCAGCGGAGGAGAACGCCCGGTACGTGACAGCCGATGGGGTGGTCACAGCTCGACCCTCATGCTCGGAAGAACGTCGCCACGACTGAGCGAGTAGGTCGGCCTCACACCTCAGTCCTCCTCACCGCGCACGCTGCAGAGATGCGAATAGGTCCACCGTCTGCCGTGAAGGCCGCTCGTCAAGCTGCGCAAGTGTGGTCTCCAAGAGCTTCAGCGTCCGAGGAATGGCGTCGTAGTGCTCCAGGCGTGCCTGGGTGCGAGCGATGTCTCTGTAGATCGCCTCGTTGAACGGGTCGAGCACGCGGGCACGCTCCAGCAGGGAGAGCGCCTGGCCAATGTCCTGGCCGTAGGCGGCACGGATGAGGACGCTGTAGGCGTCGAGTACTTCGCGACGCAGGCCCTCACGATCGGCTTCGATCCATTCGCAGGCCATGTCCTCAGCGAGGTCACCCGTATAGAGGTTCACGACGCGCCTGGCTTCCTCCTCTTGTCTCGGCTGGTCTCCGGCGACACCTCGCACATTGCTGAGCAATCGCTGTATTTCCCACAGGTCGACAGCTACGAGTTCAGGGGCGAATGCGTAGTGACCCGCCTGGTGCACCACCACCTCGCCGAGGGCGATGTCGGCGGCCGAACGAAATACGCGGCGGAGCTGGCTCAGCGTGGCGTGGAAGCTGTTGTACGGGCGGCTGCGCGGAGCCGTGGGCCAGATCGCCGCAGCGATGGCCTCGCGCCGTACTCCGTCGGGGTGCAGCGCGAGGAAGAGGAGGATCTCTCGTTGCTTCGGCGAGATGGCACCGCTGATATCGACCTCTTGGTCGCCGCAGTGGTGCACCAGCCTTACGCGGCCCAGTACTTGCAGTCCTAGTACGTGGTGGGGCGAGGCGCTCAGGACAGTGGGAGGCTGTGGGACATCGGTGGCCTGGGGCCCCAAGGGCGGCGACGCTTCGGCATCGATCTCGAACTCCTCGGGCACAGGCTCTTCTTGGAGCCCCGACTCCGCATCTGTGCCCTCAGCGTCCGTGAGGAGCGAGAGGATGTCGCGAGCATCCGGGGCAGGCACATGGAACAACCGGGCGCCGGCCACGCGCGCGAGGTCAGGGCTGGTTGCTCCGAGCGTTCCGTCCGTCCGAACTCGGAGCGTGGCTCCGGGCGCCCACTGTCCGATGAGGACGCCGGTGATTCCGAGGGTGGATCCGTTGTCGAGGACCGCCTGGATCCGTCGTGCCGCGTAAGAGGCCGGACTGGTGATCAAGACCAGCTCGTCAAATGGCAGTGTTTGCTCCTCCTCGGTGCGTCGGCGAGTGCGTGCCAAGACCTCGCTCTCCAGTTGGTCGAGTGCGTCGTCCAGGGTCTCCACCGTTCGCAAGCCGGACGGCACAGCGATGGTGTCCTGCTCATCTACCTCGAAGAGGCGGCGGGCCTCAGCGGTTGTCAGGAGGACTTGTGTGCGTACCGCTCCTCGTGAGGCTCCACCAGCCACGAGCTCCAGGAGAAGCGCCCGGACCGCATCGAGTGCCCCCGAACCGACGAGGCCCAGGCCGCGGGTCCGGGCCAGATCCAGGGCCAAGCTCTTCCCGTCCTGTGTGCCGATTTCGTGGGTGCCGGGCGAGGGCGGGGCGCCGCCGCCCTCGCCCTCCTGCGAGCCCCCATGGCCCGTGGCTTGGGAGGTGGACCGCAGCGTGCGAATGATCGGGGCAATCTTCGTCTGATCTCGTCGACCACTCCCCGGGACATATCGCATGCGCCGCCGGATCCTGGCCCCCGCCACGGCAGCGGCGACCACCGCCGCGAGCCCGAACCCGATGTACGCCCCAACAGGCAAGCCCGAGCCATCGCCAGAGGGTCGGGGAAGCGGTGATGCCGACAGCGACGGATCGTTCGAGGGAGTCCGAGTCACAGGCGTGGACCTGGACGGTGGAGCCGAAGTCGCCGGTTCACTGGTCGAGTCCGGCGGATGCGTGGGTTTCTCCGGGACGCTGGGCAACCGGAGGACCCACCCCGGACGGACCAACCCAGGGTGGCGAAGAGCGCGACCGTCCTCCTGGACTCGCCCCTCATTCAGTTCGAAGAGCCTCACCCACAAGTCCCCGTCGCCGAGCTCCCGTTCCGCAATACGCCAGAGACTGTCGTGGATCCCGTTGTGGGGGCAGCGCACCGTGACCGTGCCGGATGGAGCGCTCGCCAAGGAGCCATCCAACGACTCCGAGCCCGTGGCGGGAGGCATCGGTTCATTGGGCGCCGACGGGGCGTGTGCGACAGCGAGGCCGTACGAAGAAGCGCTGACGGGGCGATGTACCAGCAGCGCCAGCGCGGCGGCTCCGACCAGCGCCGCCGCCAGCCCGCTCACCGGCCCGCCCCTCGCCACCGTCCACTGCACGCCCCGCCACGCAGCCGAAGTACGAGCGGCCGATCGCGCGACGGCGAGAGCGAAGATTCCCCACACCACCCAGAGGACGCACGCCAGCACATTGATCAGCAGGTACGGCGTGAACGGGGCGAGGATGACCGATCCGAGCTCGGGCCAGTCCGGCATGTGCGCAGGGAGCGGCCATCCGACGAAAGTCCATAGCCCCCATGGAGTGCCGACCAGCAGGACTCCGAGCATCACACCAGCTAGCAAACCTCGGGCAATTCGCGCGAGTTGCATCTCACCCGCCTGCTCCTCTGGCCCCCGAGAGCGGCTCCGAGTCACTCCACCGCTGACCATCTCTTCCTCCTACGACTCCGGCGGCTCCGGCGCGCTCACCCCATGGGCCGGCCGCGCGCTGCCCTCTCCGGTCACAGTCAGGGAACCGAGGCCGATCAGCTTGAGCAGTTGGGGCTCCTGGCGCGCGGTGACCGTCACGGTGATGCGCTGCGGTGTGACGCGAACCGTCCCCGAGTCTTCGGTGGCGGAAAGGTAGTTCAGGGCGGAGGCCCGAGCCTGCCCCGCCGCGAGACGTATGGTGCCGTCTGCCCTATAGGCGTCGAGGTCGATCGCCTGCGCACCCGCGCGCGCCGCCTCCTGCGCCTCCCCGATCGCCCTGGCCTTCGCTGCCAGTGCCAGTCCGCCGTCCAGGACCAGGCCCGCGAACATCAGCACCGCAGCACTCATGAGGACGACGAACACGGTGACCTGCCCTCGGTCGTCGCGACGCCCAGCGGTAAAGCCCATCCAAGTCATCGCCCACCTCGCCCTGTTGTCATCCCGCGATACACGTCAACCGGTGCGGCCACGCGGGCCGAAAGCGTCACGGCACCAGGAACGCCGATCAAGGTCAGGTCGCTCAGATCGACCGTGCACGAGAGCGCGACGCGTACCGTGCCGCCGGGGTGCAGTTGTGCCGTCTCGACGGCCAAGTTCCGCCCCTGGCAGTGAATCCCCGCGTCGGTCAGCGCTTCGTCGGCGACCGTACGAGCCTTCGAAGTCGCGGTGGCCGCGTCCCGAGCTGTACTCGCCGCCCGGGCAGACTGGTGGGCGGCGTCCTCGATACGCAGGCGCGTCTCGGAGGGGCGCCCGCAGTACACGACGAACAGCATCAAGGCGGCCAGGACAGGGGCGATCACCACGAGTTCGGCGGTAGCGGATCCTCCATCGCCCCGCAGTCGCTTCGGCCACGCACTCACGGCGTGCCTCCCTGTCCCGGCCTGAAGACCTCCACTGGCCCGTCAGCCTGCGCGTGAACGGAGAGGTGCAGGAACGGCAGTACAGCGCTCGCTGATCCAGCCACGCGTACGGAGGCACGATCCGCTCCCCGCTCCACCTCAACGCGGGGCCCTCGCAAGGCGCTCCGCCCGAGTTGGTCGAGAACTCGCTGCGCCTCTCGCTGCCCGTCCTGTTCCGTTCCCTCCTCGACCCGGGCCGCCGCGAGGGAGTGGGCTGCCGTCGCCTGCGCGATGTGCGTGGCATGGGCCCAGAGCGCGTACTGGGCAATAAGCAGCACGATCGTGAACAGCAGCGGCAAGACGAACACCATCTCCGCAGTGACGGTTCCACCATCACCGCGTCCTCGCGTTCCTCGTACCCTTTGGCGCCACGCAGGGGTGGTCACGACGTCGCCCCTACTTGAAGACGACGCTCTGCGCGGCGGCCAGAATGCGTGGCCCGAAGATGCCAGTGACGGTCAGCCCGATTCCGGCGAGGAAGGCAATCCAGATGACGTTGTCCGAAGCACTGCCCCGATCGTTGAACGGCAGCCGATGCAGGGACGCGGCGAGATGGATCCAGAGCCTGGTCAGAAGCTGAGTCATGAACAACACGGCGTGCCTCCAGTCCGGATGGATGGGTGCGCAGTTCAGAAGGAGTCGGTGATCTGTGTGAGCGCGGGATAGAAGACGAAGAGGATGAAGCCGGACGCCATCACCACGCCGGGTAGCGCCATGCGCTCCGTCGCCGCGTTGGCCTTCGCCTCGGCCTCCCCGGCACTCTTGGTCTGCAGCGCCGACGCCTTGGCGGCCAGCGAGGCCCGTACGCGGGCACCTTCCGTGCCGGCGAGAGACAGGGCCGCGGCAAGTTCCGTCAGCTCGTTGACCCCGAGGTCGGCGCCGAGTTGTCCGAGCGCCTCCCAGGGGGAGGTTCTGGTGATCCGAGCTGTGGCGAGTGCGCGACGCAGATGCGCAAAAGCCCAGCCGCGGCCGATCGTGGCGGCGTCGGTGAGTGCTCCATCGACGCCGGAGCCGCCGGCGAGCAGGATGTGGATGAGATTGAGGTAGGCGCTCAGTGCGTGGCGGAATGCCGACCGGCGCTGCGCGGCATCCGCTCGTACGGCCGCATCCGGCGCGAGGAACCCGCAGACCGCCAACGTCAGCGACACCCCCACGGGCAGCGGCCAAGGGAGCGGTCTCCCAGCCGCGACGAGCAGGCACTGCACCGCAGAGGGCACCAGGAAGCCGGTTAGGGCGAGGGCCGCCTTCTCGGCCAGGTAGGTGTCCGCACCCCGTTCAGTGATCACGAGGTCCTTGGCGAGGTGGGCGTGCGGCAGTCCGCAGGAGCGCAGCAATCCTGTGAATGGGCGCCCCATGCGCACGGAAATTCCTGCTACCTCTGGCGACGGCACGCTCGGCTTCGGTCGGGCCGGAAGAGCCCTTAGCCGCGCGACGAGCTCTGCGAGGGGTGGCCTCGTCGGCATCAGCCAGACGGCCAGAAACCAGAGTCCGACTCCGCATCCGACGGACAAGGGCAGCATCAAGGTCACTGTTGCGTCGCCTCCTCCAAGTTCGTGGCCTGCGAGCGGCCGACGTCGTCCTCGCCTCCGCCGAGGAATCGATCGGGTTCCTCTATCCGCGCCATGCGGCGCAGCCAGCCGAAGGACACGGTGAAGAGAGCGCCGATTCCCATGAGGACGAGCTGTCCGGTGGCCGTGTCGTAGGGCGTGAGGAACGAGCGGTTCAGGACGACCAGGCCGACGGCGAAGCCCACCGTGGTGGTGACCACGACCCGGACGGTCGTACGCATCCGGGCCCGGCTGGTCTCCACTCGTTGCCTCATGGCGACCTGCGATCGTGCTGTAGCAGCCAACTGACCCAACAGTGGCGCTAGTTGACGTCCCTGATGCTCCGACGCGAGGACGAGTGCCCCGATCACGAGATCGGCGACCGGATCATCCAGCTCGTCACCCATCCTCCGGAGCGCCGACGGCAGGTGATCCCCACGTTCCAGACGGGCCACCAGGTCCACGACGTACGGTCGCACCGGCTCGGGTGCGGTGAGGGCGGTCGCCACGATCGTCTGCTCCAGACCGGCCGCGGCGGCGAGCGTGTCACGCAGCATCTCGGTCCATCCGGCGGTCCCCTCGATGCGTTCGGCTCGCTGGTGTTCCACCGGATCTCTGCCGAGCGCCCGCGGTACACCCCAGGTGGCCATCGCCGCAAGCACTGCTCCGACGACCCAGCCGGTGAACAGACCGGTCAGCGCCCCCATGACCCCGGCTGCCGCCACCCAGCGTCCGAGGTGCTCTTCCCTGCGCATCCGCTCAACGAAGCGCTGCCAGCGCGACGGACGCGTCGGGACATCCCGTGGAGCAGAGCCGCTCAGGATCGCGACCAGCAGAATGCCACCGACACCGACACCCAGGCCGTAGAGACCGAGGAGAGCTGCCGCAGCGCTCACGGCAGCCACCACCCCTCGGCTCGCACCAGCAGGTCCGGGTCGAACCCCGCCGCCAGCAGGTCGTCCATGGTCTCGGTACGCAGCGGCACTCCAGGAACCGCGCGCCGGTCGGGGCCCGGGCGGAAGACCTCGTTCGACACGACCTGTCTGCCGTCGGCGTCGACGACCTCGCGGACGGATGACACCACCCTTTTGTGTTCGTCGTCGCGCGGCCGGGCCAGATGCACGACGAAGTCGAGCGCGGAGGCGACCAGGAGGTTGGTGTCCTCGAGGCTCATTCGTTCTGGGCCCTGAACGGCGTACGCGGCGAGTTTGGTGAAGGCTCCGCGGCTGGTGCTTGCGTGCAGGGTGCCCATGGAGCCGTCGTTGCCCTGGCTCATCGCGTTGCACATCGGGATGACCTCGGGGCCACGGACCTCGCCGACAATGACCCGGTCCGGCGACATGCGCAGGGCCCAGCGCACGAGTTCGGCCTGGCTGACCGCGCCTTGGCCTTCGATGTTGGCTTCGCGGGCCTGGAGCGCGACGGCATCGGGGTGAGCACGGGAGTCGGCGTCGAGGCCGAGTTCGAAGACGTCCTCAATGGTGACCATCCGCTCCCAGGGCGGGATTTCGGCGGCGAGGGCGCGCAGAAGCGTCGTCTTCCCCATGACCGTTCCGCCAGTGATCAGGACGTTCTTTCGAGCCCGCACCATGGCCGCGAGGAAGGACTCCAGACCCGCTTCGAGGGTCCCGCCTTCACGCAGCCGCGCGAGCGTAACGCGCTGAAATCGGTGGCGGCGGATCGCCACCGCGGGGCGGGCGGTGACTGCCATGACGGCGAAGACGCGCTCACCGCCGGGGAGTTGGAAGTTGACCGCCGGACTCCCTCGGTCGAAACGTCGCTCCTCAACCCCCGAGCGGGCCGCCAAATCGCGGATGAGCTGGATCAGTTCGGCATCCGAGCGCACGACAGGAGGCAGTCGGTCACGTCGGCCGTCGGCGTAGCGCACGAAGACCCGGTCCCCGTTGATGTTGATGTTCTCGATCTCCGGGTTGCGGAGCAGCGGTTCGAGTCCTGCGAGGCCGAAGACCTCGTCCAGGAGGGAAGCGATGACTCGCTCTTCGACCTCGGGTTCCACGATGCTTCCACCGTGGCTCAGTTGCTCCTGCGTGTACGCCTCAGCCGCCTCCGCCAGGATGGCCTGCGCCGTCGCACGACGCTCCTCGGGTCCGAGGGGCGGGCGACCGGCGTCTTCGTCGGCCTTCATGCGGTACGAGAGCTGTGAGGAGAGCTGTTCGCGCAAGCGGAGGCGCAATTGTTCGGCCGGGGAGCCCGCGTCGTCCACGCTGCCCGGTAGGGCCGCCGGGTCGGTCCGGCCGCGGCTCACCCGCATGCCGTCTTGCCCCGTTTCAAGGGCCAGGAGGTCAGGGCTGTCTGTCGTCGCATCCGTCATTTCTGCGGCGCTCCATTGATCGGTCCGGACATCGGCCCGTGGTCCGAACTCGCCCTGAAAGTCTGCTGGTTCGAGAGGGGAACCATCGAGGACTCCAAGACCGCAGGCTTGCGTCGCGCTTGGAGCGCGATACGCGGGGCGATCTTCGCCATGGCCCGGCCCAAAGCCGAGCGGTCCGGCCCCGAGTGCCTCGCAGGCCGTCCACACAGGGCCCCTGCGCCCTTGGGGTCGTCGGGGATCCGTCCCATGATCCGGAGACCCAGGGTGTCCGCGACCTCTCCGGTCGGGTAGCCATCGCCGACGAGCAGGAAGCAGGCGGTCTCCGACCACCGGATCACTGTCTCGATGCGCGCGGCCACATGGGCGAGAGCGTCGTCTCGCGCCCGGGCCAGCAGCACCAGCGCGTCGGCAGCCCGCACCAAGGGCAGAGTCGGGGAGTTTGGTTCGATGCGACCGCAGTCGGCGACGATCACGGTGCGCGGGCGCCTGGCCGCCGTCTGGAGCACGGAGGCTCGCGCATGGAGGAGTTCACCCAAGGCGGCACGGGACTGTTCGGCACCGGGCGGGCCCGCCACGACAGGGAGCCCTCCCGGCAGCAACTGTGTGTGCTGCCGCAGCAGTTCCATTCCTTCCTCCCGGGACCGCCTGGCCGACGCGGCCAGGCTCACGAGTCCCGGCGCCATGTCGAGACGGAAGCGGGCCAGGAGGTCCCCGCCGGCCGGGTCGCACTCCACGACCACCGGTTCCTGCTTCGCGGGCCAGCGTGCGGCAAGTGCCAGCGTCGCCGTGGTCACTCCCGGCGAGCCTTTCAGGCTGCACAGCGCGATCAGAGTCATCGGGCACCTCGGCGCACCAGAACCACCGAGACCTGCCCGGCAGGCGCCGCGGCGAGTCTCCGTGCGTCGTCCTCGATCATGTCCACCGACACGACGGTGGTCCCCTCGCGCTCGTCCCCTCGTACGTCCGCGACGACGCCGCGCAGGGACTCCGTCGGCCGGGGAGATTCGGCCCGGTCTCCGGCTTCAGGAGCGATGACCACGCGTACGGGGTTGCCGCGCTCGAGTCCCGGCGGGTACTGGCCCGGCTTCAGCCCGATCGCGGCAACGGCACGTCCCGGCTTCGGGAGCTTCGCCGCGCCGAGGACGTCCCGCGTCAGCAGGGCCCCCGCCGGAAGGCTGTAGGCGACCGTCCGTCCTGTCACCCTGGAGGCCGAGCCCGCGGGAATGACCGCGAGTCCGGAGTCCTTGGCAAGGGACACCTCTCGGAGGTCCTTCCTCGTCAGCTCCTGGCCGACGTCGACCGGCCGCGCCAGGGCGAGGACCGGCTCTCGATCCCCCAGCCGTGTCCCCGCCACGACTCCCCCGGTCGCGCAGCCGGCCACCAGCAGGACCCCGAGGAGGAGGTGCGGGACGCGACGACGCCGCCGGATGCTCTCCAATCGTGACGGCGCCTCCCCTGCCTTGATCCTCTTGTTACGGGGTGCCGCGTGTCCTGCCGAGCCGGCCTCGGTGGGCACAGGCAAACGCGTACTCACGTACGTCACCTCCACTGGCTTCAGGCCGTGCTCGGCCTCAATCGCCCATCAGGGCAGGGTCATTCACCGGATGTTCAGGGCCTGGCTCTCGGCGACACGGAAGGTTGCGCTCGCCGTCGTCGTGAGTCCGGGGAAGGTTCCCGAGTCCCCCGCGCCTGACCAGGTCACGGTCCAGCTGATGGTCGCCTTCACCGGGAACGCCTCGTCGGGCTGCCCCGCCGAGGAAGAGCGGTAGGTATGTCCGCAGTCGGGCGACGCGGACTTCGGGTTCATGCCCTTCTTGAAGGGCGTCCCGGGCCCCTTGCACGCGACCTTTCGGCCGTCTCCCATCGACCAGGTCACCGAGGTCGGCCGCGCCGTCGCCGTCACGGAAACGCCGGGCACCGACGCGGTCGCCGAGACCGGCTTCCAACTCCCCCGTGTCATCCAGAGCCAGGTCGGCACGCTCACCATCTGCTCGCCCGGCGGGTTGGTCCGGATGGCAGGAGACGGCAGCCTCAACTGGTTGTAGGCGCGCTGCGCCAGTTCAGCGGGCGACGGTGGCGGCGGCCCAGCGGCGTTCGCCACGCCCTCCCCGTCAGGCATCCACACGGGCGGCCGGTAGAACGCGTCACGGATCCCGTTCCCCCGGCACTTGTAGACGTACCAGGCCCCCTTCGCTCCCGGTTGTGGGTCATCAACCGGTGCGACTCCAGCCTCTGTTGCCGCAGGAGTGGTGCGGGACCACACCACCGGAGCCACCGAGGCCGTTCCCCCCACCGGAGCCTGGTACGAGGCGGGGACGGCCGAGGGCGGCGGTTTGTAATTGCTGCGCTGGTACGAGCACTTGGCGAGGTTCGGATTTCGGGCGCCGCCACTCCCACCCCCGCCGCCACCCCCACCCTCGTGGCCGTTACCTCCACCCCTGCCCGGCACACGATGACCTCCTCCTGAGCCCCCGCCACCCCTGTGCCTGTCTTTTCCCGCCCCGAGGTCGCAGCCCGGCTGAGGGTTCTGCTCGCAGTCCACCGAGCCCCACGGGTCATCCGCGAGTGCGGGCAGCGCGGACACGGCAACGACGACACCTGCTGCCGTAAGGACGACCACCAGTCGCTTCAGCACGACCCCACCGCCTCGACCGCGAACCGGGTCACCCTCCAGTCCCCGTCAGTCTGTTTCTTCACCTCCGCGGTGATGGCGCGACGGCCACCAGGCTTGTCGTCGGCACGTTCGCCGTCCTTGGCCCGGTACTTCAGCCACTTCGTGGAGTCGCCGCAATCCGAAATCATGACGGTCGTCGGGCGCGCGGTCGGCTTCGCCGCAGTCACCTCGGGATGGTTCTTCGGCGCCCCTTTGTAGACGAGGCCGTTCAGATGGTCCGCGTACATGCCGCGTGAGATGGCGGAGAGCGCATCCCCCGCCGCGTACTCGCGCAGCTTCTCCGACTTCCAGTCCATCGTGACGCCCGCTTCGGCCATGCTGCGCCACATTCCCAGGTACGCCTGCGTGGCCTCCCCCTTCTCGGAGTCCACCGACGAAGACGAACTGGACGACGGCCCGCCCGACGGACCATCCGTTCTGTGCGGACTCCCCCTTCCAGGCTCCTTGCCTTGGGACGAGTTCCCATCCGAACTGCACGCCGCGGCCAACAGGAGCGCCGTGGCGGTCGCCACCACGCGGACCCTTCGGGCCACAGACGGTCTGTACGTATCTCCGGACACCGCACCCACATCCTCAGACGCGTGAGACAGAACCCTCGGAATGCACAAGCGCGGAATCACATGTACCGCCTCACGCCGCACTGACTGCAAGGTGCGAGCGGCACATTCAGCCGACAGACTTTGGAGCGCAACCGAAGGTTTCGGGCGATACCTGTCGATAGTGCGGCCACTACCGGTGCGAGCTCCAGAGCACCTCGCGTCAACAAGAGCCGGTTCAGCGCCAAGGAACGGCAGAACGGCGACCGTTCATCCACGCCTTCAGCCGCGTTCCGTCCACCAATTCGATCCCCACGTGTTCAGCGAATCTCTGGGCCGCCGAGGTGAAGTGACTCGTGGTGACGAGAGCGGCACGTGTGCAGCGATGGGCGTCTCGGTAGGTGCCGTTGACCATCTGCACGTGTTCGTTGCCCACACTGTTGCGACGCCCATACCGCTTGGCTTGGATGAGGCAGCGGTCGCCACCTGGGGCCCGGTAGAGGATATCTGCGGCATGGTCATTGGGCCCGCCGACCACTCGCACGTCGGAACATCCATCGCGTTCACACAGCAGCGCGAGAAACTGCTCGAACTCCCCCGCCGTCATGTTGTCGACATCGGCCTCGCTCAGGCTTCCGTAGATTCCGGAACGGATCGCCCGGCGACGCGCTCCCCGTACCCCCAGCGTGATTCCGCCGGCACCGATGGCGAAGGTCAGGACGCCTGCCGTGACGGCCACGTGGTCCAGCGCCATACGGACGAGCGCGAAGGCTGCGAGAGCCAGCAGGACCACGAGTGCGACCGAGACGTCGTGCCTTCCTCTGCTGCGACGCAAGCGGCCCCCGCGACGCGAGCGAGCGTTGGAGGCCATCGTTACCTCCTCATGCCCGTGAGCGAGACTGAGTGATGCGCCACGAGCGGCTTACGAACATTGTGCCGGGACCCTCAGTTGCGTGTGGTCGAGTGCCCCCACCACGAGTTGTGGTTGTGGGTGACATAGGTGTTGCCCCCACGGACGATTCGCTGAGCCGACACACGGGTGACAAGCACCAGGACCGCAAGCCAGAAGAGGACTCCCGACCCAAGACCGGCGAGCCCACCGAGGATCTGTCCGATACCCCAGCCCAGTCCCGCGCCGAACGCCCCGCAGCCCGCACCGGTGGCGAGAATCTTCTGCGCGCCAGGGTCGATCAGCGGGACGGGCTTGAGGTCTCGGGGCTGAGTGGCAGCAGGCGCCTGGAGCTGGGAACGGCGCACTGCCACGGAGAGGCGTGGATCGTAGGGGTCGGGCAGGTACACGATCGGGTCGTGCTCGTCATACATCTCGACCGGCCCACCGCGAGGAACGGAGGAGACGTCCCGCTGCCCGGCAGGGACTTGGTCGGGCAAACCACCAAGCAGCGACGCGTCCATCAGGCACAGACCTCCCGACTACCATCCGTAGGGAACGCGAGCGACGCCGCAGTGAGAGCTGCTCCCCTGCCCTCGTACTGAGCAGTGGCGCTGGGGGTGGGGATCATGGCCATCCTCCCTGTAGTCGCGGGGGTCTACTCGTCGTCCGCAGGAGGAGGGAGCTTGCGGGCGAGCCGTTCGAGGTCGTATGCCTCCTTCTCCTGGTCGTCCACGACCTTCATGTACGCGCCGAACTCCGATGTCCGCGGGGTGACGTTGTAGAGCTGCCGGATGAAGGCGATCTGGCGCGCATGCGTTTCGGGCACGTTCAGCTGCACGCAGTGCACCAACTCGTGCACGAGTGTCTCGTCCAGATCCCGTAGGTTCTTCTGCCTCCAGCCGTTGATCAACATGAGGATGCCCCTGCGATCCAAGACCGTCTGCCCCAGAGCCGACGACTGCAGCGCCACAGCAAGACCATCGCAAAGACTGAGCGAGGGCCGGGCTCCTGAGCCCTCCTCCCCTCCGGCAACCTCCCGGTCGGCGCGCTCCTTCAGCCTCGTCATGCCTGCGTGGTCAGTGAGGATGATCCGCACGTTCGGCATGCGGCTGCCCATGTGGTCCGTGACCAACTGGCCCGCAGCATCTGCGACCTGCTCCACGCGGGCCTTGTAGAGGCCCTGCCGTCCACCGGAGCGGTGGACCGTCACGTACATGCCGAGCTCCTCAGATAGTCCAGATCCATCGATCGCTGGATCGTGGGTTGATGCAGTCGGGGTCTGACAGTCAGGTGGAGTCAGACGACGGTGTCAGGAGGTGTCGGTTCGCCCACGCGCGCGCCTCACCTGGGTCGGGTGGGGTGTCACGCCTCTGACTCCCGCTCTGACACGCCAGATCGGTGTCAGTGCAGGTCAGGTGGGCGTCAGCTCCGGATAGAGCAACTTGTAGACGCCAGGTTCGTCGGTCTCCTCCAATTCCTCGGCCTCATCGGCGAGTTCGGTCAGATGCTCACTGATCCACGGGCGGGAGCGGCCGATGCGGCTGTCCTTGCCGAACGGGGCGAAGTCCTTCGGTCCGAGCAACTGGCGGCCCTCGGCACGCCACTCGTGGAGCATCTGGTGGAGTTCGGCGAGCGCCTCCTCCGTGGTGCGCTCGACGTACTGCGCGGGCTGGTTCCCGAAGCGCCACACGGAGTCGCTCGGCACGGGGGCGATCTCCTTGTCCGGGTCGACGTCAGGCTCTGTACCGGCTCGATCGTCGCCGGGCACCATCGCGTTCACGTCCCGCGCCACCTGTCGTTCGAGCAGCGCTTGCTCTGCCCGGTCCTCTTCCTCCTTCGACATGGCGCCGGCTTTGACGTCAAGGCTGGTCAGAGGCTCATCGGGGGTGTAGATGGAGCGCCTGGCGTAGGCATCGCCTGCCGCGGCCGTCGTGGTGGCATCTGCAGGGGTGTGGATCGCGAACCGTTCGAGGACCGCGCGGATCTCGTCATCGCTGACCGGGTTCCAGGTGCGGGCCTTCACGGCGTAGCGCTCTTCCTCGACGCCGGGTGCGACCAGGTAGTTGTAGCCGGGCTTACGGTTCTCCCACGCTTCCGGTCGGGCGCCGGCATCCCGTACGTCGTCGGGGAGGGCCATGTCGGCGGTCGTGGCTCCCTTGACGCCGAAGCACATGATGCCGCCGAGCTGTTCGCGCACGTCCGTGGGCATGGACGTGCGGCTCGGCCGCTGTTGGCTGACGATGACGGTCATCCCGGCGGAGCGGGCGCCTTCGACGACGGGCTCCAGTTCGGAGCCGTTACGGAAGAGCTTCGCGGACTCCTCCATCAGCACGACGATGTAAGGCATGCCGAGCTGCTCGAAAGCAGCGGGGGTCCAGTTCTTGAAGCCGTGACGGCCGAGCTCGTCGGCCCGGGCAGTGATGACGTGCGGGAGCGCGTCGACCATGGCTTCGCATCCGGCCATCGTCATTTCCACCCAGTCCAGATAGGGCAGCAGCGGCCCGAAGGTCTGTATGCCCTTCGCCGGGTCGCACCCCCACACGATGGCATCGTGCCTGGTCAGCACCTCCATCACCGTGAATGTCATGGCGGTGGATTTGGCGGAGCCGTTCATACCGAACACGCCGAAGTGCGTGGCGTTGCGCTTCTGCTTCTCGTCGGCGGGGAACCAGAGCTTCTCGTCCTCACCGTCTTCGTAGATGCCGACATGGATCGGGTCAACGACGGATCCGCCTGGCGCAGAGGGACCGGGATAGTCGGCGCCATCGACGAGCATGTCCTTGGGCACGAACACGAACTCGCCTTCAGCGGCATTCTCAGGGTCGGGGACGACGCGGATGCTGTTGGGGGAAATGCCCAGCTCAGATGCGATGTGGTCGATGCGAGAGCCCAGATCGGCGTTGGTCAGCTCTCCACCCGTCAGCTTGTACTTCGCGGTGACCTTGTTCGGCTCGACCTTCGGCTCGCTCTTCAACGCGGCCTTCGCCTTGCCCAGCGACTTGACGAGCAAGCCGGTGTGGTCCGCCTGGTCGCTCTTGGTGTCCGGGTTGACGCGAAGGATCTGCCGCATGTTCCAGCCGCCCGCCGCAACTGCCCCACCGATCGCCCACGTTGACGTGAGGAACGGGTCGAGCGGGTCGGTGACGGTGGCGAGCACCAGGTAGGTGGTTCCAGCGGCGGTGGACAGGGTGGCGTGCAGGCGCCGTGGTCTCGTCGTGCCGTCGCCGACCCACCACGTCGTCGCGGTCAACAGGCCCGCGGCGACAGTGAGTCCGGACGCGGCCACCGGCGAGTGACCCCATAGGGCATGCATGCCGACGGAGGTGGGCATGGAGGCGGCAGCGGCCAGCCAGGGCCGCATGCGCGGATGCTTCACGGCCTTCCATACGTTGGCCATCAAGCCGTCAGCCACGGCGTCACCTCACGCGTCCGTCCGGGCGTCAGACCCGCGTCCGGGCTGATAGGAGGGCATCAACAAGGCTTCGGCGCGAACGACGAGAGCCATCAGAACTGCTTCCAGAAAGAGCTGTTCCTGCGCCGGGGCTGGTAGCGCGGATCGCCATGACGGCGACCGCTACTGATCTGCGCCAACTCGGCCTCGTACTCACGCGTGAAGGTCGCCCACAAAGCTGAAGCCTGCTTCGCGATCAGCTTCTCCGCAGCGGCGATCCTCTTCAGATGCCGGGTTACCCTCCGAGCGCGAGCGCGCGAACCACTCATCCTGCCCTGCGTGTCTGGGATGTTCCTGAGGCTCGACTCCAACACCTCGGCGTCGAGGGAGCGCTCCACGGCACGCGGCCTGGCTCCCTTGCGCAGCGATTCACAGTAGGCGCGAATGTCCTCGTCACTCGTGAATCCCGAGCCCGGTGTCTGCTTGCCCCCCGCTCCCCCTCGCGCTCCCTGCACGACGGTCGTCCGGTGGTAGTTGAACGACATCGGCGGCAGCGACACATCCGGGACCAGTCCGACCTTGTTGATGTGCACCTTGGAGCCGCCCTTGCGCCTGGGCACTGCTTCGGACCTGTTCGATGGCGGGTATTCAGGTGGCACCGGAACCTGCTGGGGTTCCCCCTTGGGTGTTCCGTTCGTCGCCATCGCGGCGACCTCCTGTCAGTGGAGCGAGACGGCGTGCGGCCCAGAACACAGCACCATCGCGTCAGCCGGTGAGCGCGGACGGCCGGTCCTTCAAGTGCGGCTCACACGCCTCGATGCGGATCCGTGCAGCACGGGCCGTCGACTCTTTGGGCTCAAGTCCCGCGTTCGTCATGGCGGCCGTCATCTGCTTCGTCGTCGGACGAAGACCGCCGTCGTACAGGGGGCGGATCGCGAGATCCACAGCGTTGGTGTAACTGACGGGCGTCGTGGGCGCGTCACTCGGGCGCTCAGGAACAGACGCCACGTCGTCGTCGCCCGTCACGTCGTCCGCCGCGCAGACTTCGCCGCCCGTCACCACCGTCGTCGCAGAAGCCAGCAGGTGGACCCGCCAGAAGACGAGAGGCGCGATCGCCGAAACAGCAACCACGAGCGGCACGTTGACCCGGAGCAAGCCGGTACTCACCAGGTGCGAGAGACCGTTCACCGCGATCATCGCGAAAACAACGGCCATCACATCGCGTCGCACTCGCATCGCCCGCAGCGCGTAGACGTCGAGGGCAGCCGGGATCCCCGCGGCTATCCACGAGCCGAATCCCGCATGGACGCCCAGTTGGTATTCGCCGGAAGCGGTGACGACGATCGCGGCCAACAACGCAGCCCAGGACAGGAGATCGAACCGCGAACTCCTTCGCTGGTCGGCCTTCGTTCCGCCCGCTTCCGCGCGACGCGAAGCGCCAAGTCCCGCCATCCAGCACGGCGCCATCATGACGTCCACCCACCATCCGCGATGGACCACGTCATGACGGAGTACGTCCGCGTCATCGTCAACGCCGCCCCGAGAACCCACACCACCATCGCGACGGGACGAGCGCTGCAATACAGATCCATGGCCACGTCACCTCGGACGCTCTCGACGTCGGATGCACCGACGAGCCTCATGGCACGTATGCATCGAGGTTGCCGGTATACCTACGAAGTGTCAACATACGAAGGTACGGCAGAGCGGGGCCCGAAGGAGCCCCGCTCGGTGACCCGACTGGGGGTCAAAGATGCATCGGCAACTCGTACTTGAGCTTGTGACGGTCCGCCCTCAGGACCATGACACAGCACTCCAACGGCCGTTCGTCCCGCCCATACACTGTGCGGATCAGAGAGATGACCGCCTCTTCCCCGCTCAGGTTCAGCGCGGACCGCTCACCGGACAGTGCCGGCCGGACGCCGATCTCCTCCTCGTACGTCTCAGGCGAAAGACCTGCCTCGGCCATGGCCGCGTACGGACCTCCACGTACGAGCTGATGCTCGGCGAGCGGCGTGCCGCGCGCGACATCCAACGGGTAGTAGGAATCAGCGAGTTCGACAGGTTCACCGTCCGCGAGCATCACGCGCGGCCGCAGGACCACCGGCTCGCCGGGCTCCAGATCCAGGTAGGGAGCGACCTCATCAGGAACCGGGATCTCCCGGATCTGGCCGGTGCGTTGAGCCCCTTCCATCCCGAGCTCCGCGCACTGCCGTTTCCACGTAAGGCACTTGCCACCCACCTCGCGTCGCGCGAACGAGGCGGTATGCGTGAGTATCGGACGCCGCTCACGGACCTTCGACCTGCGCCCTCGGCCGCTGTCGATCAGTCCTTCGCGCTTGAGGAGATCCAGGGCCGCCTGAGCCACGGAGCGGGCGTACCCCCACTCGTCACGGAACTCGTCGTACGTGGGCAGTTCGCGGCCGGGAGGGAACTCCCCGCTCACGATGCCCGACCGGATGCGGTTCGCGAGTTCGATGTACCTGTGAGTCGATGCGTGACGGTCGATCACGGCCATCTCTCCTCTACTTCTCCGGTTCGCAGGTATCCCGGCAACCACCGTAGCGCCGCACCTTCGAGCCGCGTAAGCGCGGAGAGGCCCCGCACCCGCACGCCTCAGTCACACATGACCGGACGACACCATGCACACCTTCGATGACGAATGCCCGCCAACAGCGCGCTGCAACCAGCAACGGCGGAGCGACATGGTCGCCGATCAGGTGCTCGCGCTCATCACCCACGGGCACTACGCGGCCGGTAGCCGAATCCCCAGCGAGAACTCACTCATGAAGCAGTACGCCGTGTCGCGTACCACGGTCCGCACGGCGCTCGCGCGACTACGAGAGGAGGGCTACGTCGAGCCCCGACGCGGTTCCGGCGTCTTCGTACGCCGAGCCGAAAGAGTGGGGGTTCCAGCAGACGATCCGCACGCCGCCGCAGTCATTCTTGCGAGCCGACTCACAGACGAGGCGCTCACGACACTGACCACGGCTCTGGCTCGATTCGCGAAGTCGCCCAGGCCAGGGCAGCCCTGACCGTTTCACTCCAGAAAGCTGTGGCCGAGCAGTCAGCCTCCGCCCGGCCTCAACAACTCAGCGAGTTCGCAGCTCGCCTCGAACGGATCCCTCTCACTCTCCATCGGGACACGCCGTGAATTCTACCGACCGCACCTCCGAACAGCCTTCCCGCGCCTCAGGCCACTTCTGCGAGACTCCCCTGCCTCAGCTGATCTCCGAACTCAACGTCAAGGTCGTCGAGTTGGACCTGCAGGGCACCGGCTTCTGCGGCTTTGCCGCAGTCAGGCAGGACGGACAGCTCATCTTGGCCATGCCCACCAGACAACCGGCACACATCCAGAACTCCCTGGCGCGCCAGCTGTTGCAGAGCGTGCTGCAAGGACGCCACTGAGTGCCCCATAACCTTTTGCGAGGTGGCCAAGGCTCCCAGTACAGCACTGCGGGCCCACTCCACAGGGCGATGGCAATGTCAGTGTGGTCTTGTAGGTGTGCAGGTCACGGCGCTGTGACGATGTCTGGTGGGTGCGTGCTGCACACCACGAGGCCCCGTTGTGCAGGTGCCCCCTCGACGGTGGAAGACTGGCGGCACATCGAGGCTCCGTTGAGCGAGGGCAACTTATCTATCTGCTGGCCCGGTACACCGGGCCTTGAGCGCGAGACTGCTGGCGATGCCGAGGCCCCGAGGGGCGTTGCTGCATGACAGAAGTCGTCAGGCTCCCCTGCCCTGTTGGCCGACAACGATCCGAGGATCACACACCGGGGACGAGACATCCTGCGGCGAAAGACCGCACCTCGGCTCCTTTCAGCGATGCGCGGCGCCGGTGTCAGTGGCGGTGGCGCGCGGCTTCGCGGAGGCGTTGGCCGGCTGACGCTTCGGCGTGCTCCGCAGCATCAACTTTCACTCCACACGGCGCTGGCGCGCCGCGTGCTTCGCCGCCGCGCTGCTGGGCTGTCTGTCGGGGGCGCCCTGCGTCACGCCGAGGGGGTGTCCAACGTCCCCGCCACACCCAGGAGTTCCTGCAGCAGATGGGATGCGGTGATGACGCCGACCAGGTGCGTACCGTCCTTGGCCCACTCGGCGACCGCCACCAGAGGACTGCGCACCTGCGCCATCAGCGCCGCGACTTCGAGCGCGGTGTCGTCCGGGGCCGCGATGGGGGGCGGGGTCGCCTTGCTGGAGAGGCACTCTCCAACGGTGCGGCCCTTGAGGACGTGGCAGAGCCGGTCGGCGTGCCGCTCGTCGACGACCGCCGCGAGCGTCGGGTCCTCTATGACGTACGTGGGGACGATCATCTTGACCAGCTGGGAGGCCGGCAGGATCGCCTTGGGCTCGCCCTTGCCGTCCAGGACGAGGAGGCCGGGCAGCTTCTGCTCGGCCATCAGTCGGGCCGCCGCCATGGCGTCGCTGTCGACACTCACCGATTCGTATTCGATCGCCAGATCCCGTGCGCGCACGACCCGCTCCTCGCCTGGTGGAGAGTTCCTGTCCTCAGCGTCGTACGCGACCGTGACGCGGGCCAGTTCATTGACGCGAAAGATACGCGGCGGCCCGCACAGTGTGCGGGCCGCCATGCGGAGAGTGTGTCGGCTTCAGCCGGTAATCTTGATCTGCCCGTTGTCCGGTGCCGTTGCGGGCGCCGGGTCCGACGGTTCGCCTCCGCCAGTGATGTTCTTGAGGAGTGCGGGGAGGTCGACTCCCGTGGTGGAGTTGAGCAGTTCGACGCCCTGGGCGACGTTGTCGGCGACCGTGCGGGAGAGCCGGCTTGCCCCGTCCGTGGAGATCACCGTCATCTTGTCCACGGCGGACAGCGGCTCCGACGCCTTGGCCACGACCTGCGGCAGCACCTCGACGAGCATCTGCAGGACGGCGGCGTCCCCATACTGCGCGAAGGCGTCGGCCTTCTTCTGCATCGCCTCGGCCTCGGCCGAGCCCTTGGCCCCGATCGCGGCGGCTTCCGCCTCGCCCTCGATCCGTACGGCCTCGGCGAGCGCCGCCCGGTGCGCCTTCTCGCCCTCACCGGTGAGGCGCGAGCGCTCGGCGTCCGCCTCGGCCTGCTTGACCAGGCCGATGCGGCGGGCCTCGGCCTCCTGCTCGGCCTGGTAGCGGGCGGCGTCGGCGGGCTTGCGGATCTTGGTGTCCAACTCGCGGTCCGTCAGGGCCGCTTGGCGCTCGGCCACCTTCTCCTGCTCGGTCAGCACGTCCTGGCTGCGGGCGGCCTCGGCGAGCGGTCCCGCCGCGTTGGCCTGGGCGGCGGCTTGGTCCGTCTCGGCCTTGATCTCGGCCTGCTTGAGCGCGAACGTCCGCTGGGCGACCGCGATCTCCTCCTCGGCTTTGAGACGGGCCTGCTCGGAGGCGCGGCGTGCGACGGCCTCGGCGATGTCGGCCTCCTGCTTGGCGCGGGCCGCCTCCGGGCGCCCCAGGTCCTCCAGGTAGGAGCCCTCGGTGGTGATGTCCTGGATCTGGAAGGCGTCCAGGACCAGGCCCTGCCCAGACAGCGAGGCTTCGGCCTCCTCGGCGACCTGGCCGGCGAACGCCGCCCGGTCACGGATGATGTCCTCCACCGACATACGGCCCACGATGGAGCGCAGCGCTCCGGACAGGACCTCCTGTGTGAAGCCCACGATGCCGTCCTGCTGCATCAGGAAGCGCTGAGCCGCGGCGCGGATGGAGTCCTCGGTGCCGCCGACCTTGACGATCGCGACGCCTTCGAGGTGCGCCTTGACGCCCCTCAGCGTGACCGCACCACGTACGGCGATGGGGATGTGACGGGAGGAGAGGTCGAGCGTGAACCTCTGCTGGACGAAGGGGACGACGAACACGCCGCCGCCGACAACGACCTTCTGGCCGCTGTTGTCGGTGAAGATCCGTCCGGTCTCAGGGTCCGTGGACTTCTTGCCGCGCCGGCCGGTGATGATGAACGCCTCGCTGGGCCCGGCGACCTTGTAGCGGGTGATGACGACGAGCGCCAGGAGCACGAGGAGTACGACGACCCCGGTGACGGCTATGACGACTGGACTCATGATGGATTCCCCCTCTGCCTCCCGGAAGGACGCAGTTGGTTCAGTGATCGGTGTGCGGTTGAGTGGCTTGGTGGTCGATGGGTGGGACCGTCAGCGTTCGACGGAGCGCACCGCGACCGAGGTGGGTGAGAGCACTTCGTCGACCCAGACGTCGGCTCCTCGGGCAAGCGCCACCTCGCTCTTCGCCGCGAACTTCATCGGCTGACCCGCCAGTTGGAGAAGAACCTCTCCGTACCCGTCGGCCGGGATGGCGGTGACGACGTTGCCCGACGTACCCACGAGGTCGTCGCCGCGCGGTGTCGGAGCCGTCTGGTCCCGGATCAGGGCGCGGCTGAGTTTCCATGTCAGCCAGCCCGCCGCGGCACCAGCACCCGCTCCGACGGTGGTGGCAGGCCCGGCGCCGAGCCCGGTGGTGCCGAGCACGATGGCACCGCCGAAGCCGAGCATCGACACGAAGCCCGCGATGACCGGCAGCGACAGGAGGCCGTCGAACAGTCCGTCCAGCACATCGACGCCGCCGAAGAGCCCTTCGAGCACTCCGTCGAAGATCAGGGAGAGCAGCAGCAGGACGACACCTGTGATGCCGAGACCGAGAAACAAGGCCACCGCGGACACCTCCCTCGACTTGACTCTCACCTCGGTGGGTGAGGATCGTCGCACGCGGTGGCCGCCTCGCACATTGCCGTTCTCCGGCAATCTTTACGCGTCTTTAATGCCTGCATGTTCGCTGCGGCCCATCTCCCGCTACGACCCGGCCCGGCCACCTCTGAGCTGTGGTTGGCGGCCGAGGAGTTCGGCGAGGCCCTGTCGCGTCGCGGCGAGGACCACGCGGTCGGTGGGGCGCAGCACGTAGCCGGGGTCCAGGTTCCAGACCAGGCCGGGTGGATGCGCGGGGTCGTCTTCCGCCGGAGAGGCGGCGAGGTCGGGCAGCCGTTCGTCGGGGGCCGTGGAGTCGACTGCGAGCACACGCCAAGCGCCGGCCCGGAACGACTCGGCGACCGTTCGCTCCTCCAGTTGTGGGTGACCGGCGACGTCGAGGGCGGCGAAGAGCAGCACCTTGCGCTCGACGGGGATCGCACCGAGGACCCGGCGGCCCATCATGGCCCCGGCGAAAGCCGGCGCGGCGAGTGTGGAGACGCTGCGGCTGCGGGTGAGGGCGCGGGAGTGGGCGGCACGCAGGCATGGGCGCGGTGGATTTTGGCTGCTTCAGGCGGACGGGGTGCAGCTCGTCGACTCCGGGGTGGCCACGGCGCCGGACCCCGAGGCGGTGCGGCTCGGGCCCGACGACGTGCCGGAGATGCTGAACCTGGTCGCGCGCACCCGGCCGGGCCCGTTCCTCGAGAGCGAGGGCGGCGGCCTCCCGCACCCCGGCCTCGATCAGGGTGCTCTCGTCGGCTTCCGCTGCCTCCAGGACGCGGGGAGCGCGCGCGGAGGCCGCCCCGTCGACGCTGTCCGCCGCTCCGGCGGCCCGCACCATGGCGGCCTGCATCCGGCCGAGCAGGGCCGCGGCCCGGGCCCGGGCCGCCGGCCCGCCGCGGGCACCGTCGGCCGCACGGACGGTGGGCACGATGGCCGTGACCCGCTCGCCGTACACGGAGCGCAGCTCCGCGGCGAGCCGCTCGGCAAGCGCGTCGTCACCGCACACGACCATGTGGCCCTGGGGCAGCGGGTGTTGGGCCTGCTGGGGCAGTGAGGACATGGTCCCTGAAGTGCTCCCGTTCCGTGGCAGGTTCCGCCCGTTCCAGTTCACCCTGGTCACGGGCGCAACCTGTCGCCGAAGGGCGTCGTGGAATGACGAACGGCACCCGCTCCGTACGTCGTGCGGTCGGTACGCGCCTGAGCGCGCCGCTGCTGCTCGATGAGCAGGCCGTCCGCGTTCTCCGTACGCCTGTTGCCTCGGCGCAGCAGGACCACGATAAGGAGCATCGCCACGGCCGCCAGCAGGCCGAAAGGGATCAAGAGGCTGAGCACGGCTGTTTCCTCCGCATGCTGTCGATGGTTCTACTGGTCGTCGGTACGGGCACCGGCCGCGAGCAGCAGCGCGGCGAAGGCGGTCCAGCCACATCGCCATGTACCGACCCGTGTCCCGGGCCGGGCCCCGGTCTGTCGGCTCATCGGGGCGACATGCCGTGGATAACCGCCGTCAGGCCAGGACGAAGTAGCGCAGCCACACGTACAGGGCCGAGGTGGCCACGGTGACAGCGGTGACGACGAGGCCGTACTTGGTGAACTGCCAGAAGGAGATGGGCTGTCGGTTGCGTTCGGCGATACCGAGGACGACGACGTTGGCGCTGGCGCCGATCGCGGTGGCGTTGCCGCCGAGGTCGGCGCCGAGGGCGAGGGCCCACCACATGACGTGGCCCCCGGCGCCACCCATGTCGTGGACGAGGTCAGCGGTGATGGGCGCCATGGTGGCCACGTACGGGATGTTGTCGACGATGCCCGAAAGGACGGACGAGCCACCCAGCAAGACCATGGAGCCACCGAGTTCGCTGCCGCCGATGACCTCCGCAAGGGCCTTGGAGATCTCACCGATGACGCCGGTCTCGATCAGCCCGCCGATCATGACGAACAAGCCCGCGAAGAAGGCCAGGGTCGGCCACTCGACCTCGCCGAGCACCTCACCGGTCTCCACCGTGGAGACAGCGATGAGCAGGCCCGCCCCCAACAGAGCGACGACGCTGGGCTCGTAGTGCAGCACGGGGTGGAGCACGAACCCGACGACGACGAGAGAGAGGACCACGAGCCCCTGAACGAGCAGGCGGGGGTTCTTGATGGCCTCGCGCTCCTCCAGGGACATGACCTCGTCGGCTCGCTCCTCGTCGTACACGAACGCCTTGCGGAACATCACCCGGCACAGCAGCACCAGGACGACGGTCAACACGGCTGACAGCGGGGCGAGATGGACCAGGAAGTCGTTGAAGGTCAGGCCCGCGCGGCTGGCGATGATGATGTTCGGCGGGTCACCGACCAGGGTGGCCGCGCCGCCGATGTTGGACGCGAACACCTCGGCGATCAGGAACGGCGCCACGGGGAGCGAGAGCCGCTCGCACACCAGGAGTGTGACTGGAGCGATGAGCAGCACAGTCGTGACGTTGTCGAGGAGCGCCGATGCCAGCGCTGTGATGACGATGAGCATCACCATCACACGGAATGGTTTCGCACGGGCCCGCTTGACCGCCCAGATCGCCAAGTACTCGAACATGCCGGTCTTCTTGAGCACACCGACGATCATCATCATGCCCATGAGCAGGAAGATGACGTTCCAGTCGATGCCGGACTCCTCGGAGTAGAAGGCCGACGTGTCGTCCGTCGCTCCGATCGCCAGCATCAGGCCGGCGCCGCCGAGCGCCGCGGCGACCCGGTGGATCTTCTCGCTGATGATCAGCGCGTACGCCCCGACGAAAACGGCGATCGCTGCCCAGCTGTGCCAGTCGTTCACAGTCCTCCGGCCTCTTCGGTGAGTCGTCTCGTCAAGCGGGTCCTCCCGCCGTCGTGGTCGTGGTCGCGAACGGCAGGGCCCTCCGGCACGCCGACGAGGTCCTGGACGTCGAAGAGCCGTGAAATAGGCACGTCGGTGCTGCTGCGCGCGATGATCGAGAAGGCGATGCAGACGGCGATGAGTGTGTACGCCTGTTCGCCCTGTGGAATCCCGGCCTGCAGCACCAACAGTCCGTACACCACCGAGGCGAATCCCTTGGGCCCGAACCAGGCCGCCACCAGCTTCTCCTTGCGCTCGAAGCGCGTGCCGAGCAGGGAGAGCACCAGCGACACGGGCCGGATCAGCACGATGGACAGGATCACGGCGATGTACCCGCCGAAGGACAGGTCCCCGAAGAGGCTCGGTGTCAGGAGCGCGCCGAACACCAACAGGGCCGCGAACTTGGCGAGTTCCGCAAGCGCCTCGCCCAGCGGTTCGAACGCCTCCTTCGCCTCCACCGAGCATGCTGTGAGTACCGCGCCGGCGGAGAAGGCAGCAAGGTAGGGGTTGGCGTGTGTCAGATGGCAGATGGCGTACAGGATGACGCCGATCGCGAGGGGCAGCAGCGGCTGGAGCTTGGGTTCGGCGCCGAGGTGGCGAAAGCGGGCAAGTGCGATGACCGCCTTCGGCAGGATGACACCGAAGGCCAGGCCGAGGACCAGTTCCAGGCCGATCTTCGACAGGGACGCCTCAGCGTGGCCCGAGGTGGGGCCTGCCGCCGCGATGAGAACCAGAACGACCGGGAGTGCGAGCCCGTCGTTGATGCCGCTCTCCACATTCAGCAACTGTCGTAGCTTCGCCGGAACTTCCTTGCGGCCGACGATCGCCGAGGCGAACACCGGGTCCGTGGGCGCGAGGACCGCGCCGACAAGGAAGGACGTCGTCCAGTCCAGGCCGACGAGGTAGTGCGTGACCAGGGCCATGCCGATGAACGCGAGCGGCATGCCGAGGCCGAGCGCACGCGCCGGGTTCTTCCAGTTGGCGCGCAGCTTCGGGAAGGAGACGTGCATGCCGTCCGTGAACAGCACCGCGAACAGGGCGAGATCGGCCGTCACGGACACGATCTCGCTGTCCGGCGTGATGTGGATGAGCCCGAGGAAGCCGTCGCTGACGAGTGCGCCACCGATCAGGAAGAGGAAGGAGGTGGAGAGCACGGTGCGGGCCGCCAGGCCGGACAGCAACACCGCGATGAGCAGGGCCACTCCGAATACCGCGATGAGCACCATGGCCGTAATCCCCGTTCGGCGAAGAGACTTGCAGCAAGACCGCCGACCAGGCTTCCCGGCACACCGCGGGGAACCCTACATGTTCTTTACGCGGCGTTGACAGGTTCTTGATGGGCATTCAGGCGGATACGAGACTGCCGGATCCCGGCAGGGAGACTTGTTCGCGACACCCGCCCTCGTCGCCTCCGCGAGGCTGCACACGACGAGGCCGAACTTCACCGGCCCCGGAAGCAGAACGGGAAAACCGTCGGCCGTCAGCCGCCCTCACCCGGCACACCGGCACCACCCCGCCCGTACCGCACCGCGCCAGTGGGGCCACCGGAGTGAGAACGATCCACTCGACCTCGCCACCGGGAAGGCGCACTCCATCTCGTCACCCATCGCGGCGAAGAACGCCCGCCCGCTCGCGGACTGCTGCGAGGTCTCCCACACGTGGCCGGGCGCCCGCTCCATGGCCAGGTGCAGGGCATCCCGGGCCAGGCCCTGCCCCTGCAGCGACGGGGCGACCCAGACCGTGTCGATCCGGCCCGTACAGCACGCGTCGCAGACTCGGTACTCGACGAGGCCGACGAGTACCCCACGTTCGTCCTCGGCCGCCACTCGTCTCGTACCGCCGGGCTTCGCCGGCTCCAGTCGGCGCATGCGGACAGTCGGCGCACCCCGGCGTCGGCCGCCGTGTCCGGGCAGTCCCCACATCACACGATCTCGCCGCCACTGCTGCGCAGGGCCCGATCCAGGCCGATCCTGCGCATCGTGGACCGTGCTCTGTCGTCGGCGTGAGTGAACACCGGCCGGGCGCCGACCGCGCGGGCGGCGGCAAGGCCCCGGAAGAAGGCGACGCAGCCCTCAGCACTGAGATACGTCACTCTCCGTAGCTCCGCCTCGAACGGCCGGGCGGACGGCCGTTGGGGCCAGAAGTTGGGCATCCAGGGCTCCGGGGCAGGGGGAAGCGACCGCCGACCAGACTTCCCGGCACACCTGGCAATGAGGCTATAGGCGGGACGAGAGAGGCGCCTACCGCCCGGTGCTCGCCGATGAGCACGACAAGCGGGGTCGGATTCCAGCGTCAGTGGTCGCCCTTCGGCATTAAGAGAGCGTCAAGACTGCCGGATCCCGGCAGTGCGACACGATGTGGATCCGCGACATGATGACAGCGGCAGAAACGGGGGCGAGATCTCGGTGCCGGGCCCCGCTACGGGTGTCCGGCACCGAGGCAACGGCGGCAAGGGCGAAGAGCCTCGGACGTCGCCAAACTGTGAGCAGGAGCTGCGCACACGTGTTGGCGGCGCCCCGATACCCCCCGTCGGGCTGCCCCCTCCGGTCCCACATGGCAGAAGGCTCAAGGGCCCCGTGCACCGAGCCGCGCGAACTGCCGCTCTCCGGCAACCCACCGACCCCGCCGCCTGCCTTCACCCCGACTTGCGCTAAGAAGGCGTTATCAGCACATCAAGAACCGGGGGCAGGCGTGGCGGCGGCGATAGAGCGGGACATACCCGAGGAGTACTTGGACGGGTACGTCGGCATCCTCGCCGACGCCTGCGCTACCGGGCGCCGACTGACCCGCGATGAACTCGACTCCCGGCGCGCGCTCGGAGAGCTCGCGGCCGACGCGGGCCTGGGCTTGCGCGCCCTGGTCGCCGCACACCTGGCCTCGACCCGCGCGCACCTGCCCGGCGCCGACGCGGACACCGACAGCGTGCTCGCCGTGGCCGCGCAGGCCGTCGACGCGTTCGCCGAGGGCTACGAGCGGGCCCAGCGCCACGCCGTGCGCCAAGAGGAGGTGGCGAGGCGGGAGTTCATCGACGACCTCCTCTACGGCCGCAGCGACCTGGGCCAGCTGGCCGAACGTGCCGAACGGTTCGGCCTGCGCCTCTCCTACGAGCACGCGGTCGCAGTGGCGCAGGGCGAGAACGCGTACGAGGAGAGCGACCCGGCTCCCCGCGAGGTCGAGCGCGCCCTGATCGCCCGCTTCGGCGACCGCAGCATCCTACTCACCACCAAGGACGGCCGCCTGGTCTGTATCGCCCCCGGCGACCAGACCGACGTCCTCACCTTCTTCGCCAAACAGGCCCACGCCGCCACCGACGGCGGCCGGGTCGCCATCGGCCGCCCCCAGCCGGGCCCCGGTGGCGTCGTCCACTCCTACGAGGAAGCCTTGAACGCCCTCGACCTGGCCCAGCGACTGGATCTGGACGCTCCCGTCCTGCACGCCGCCGACCTGCTCGTCTACCCCGTCCTCACCCGAGACCGCCAGGCCATGGCCGACCTCGTCAGCAGTACCCTCGGCCCGCTGCAGAGAGCCCGCGGCGGCGCCCAGCCCCTCATCGACACCCTCACCGCGTTCTTCGACGCGGGGTGCGTCGCCACCGAGGCCGCCCGCCGCCTGACGCTGAGCGTGCGCGCCTTCACATACCGCCTGGACCGCATCCACCAGCTCACCGGAGCCGACCCGTCCGATCCCGTCCAGCGCTACACGCTGCAGACCGCGGTGATCGGCGCCCGGCTTCTGGACTGGCCAACGCAGCAGTTCTGAGACGGATGCAACTACTCCCGCGAGAGTAGCTCAAAGACACGTCGCCCGCCTGATGCCCCCGCCCCTCTCCCGCAGACATCGTCAGGTGAACTCAACGAACCGGCACGGGAGGCGAGTTCACGGTGCTGCTGATCGACGTCTACGTACCCCAAGGCATCTTCGGCGAACAGGAGCGGCAGGCGCTCGGGCGGCGGCTGATCGACGCGGTGATGGTCGAGGACGACAGCCACGCGATCGAGGTCCTCGACGCCGAGCGGCGCCTGGTGCAGGTCCTTGTCCACGAGCCCGCCGGGTGGGTGCTGGGGCAGCGGCCCGAGGCCGATCCGGCGGACCTGCCACGCTACTTCGTACGGGTGAGCGTTCCTGCGCCGTGGCGCAAGGAGGTGAGCACCCACCTTGTGCACACGCTCACCGTCGTACTGGCACAGACCGAGGCCGCCGCCAGGCGCGACCCGGAACGGTTGCGCCGTGAACCGCACGCCCTCGTCCACATCGTCGGGATCTCCGAAGGCAGCATCGGAATCTACGGAAGGTCCGTGGGCGCCCGGGAAGTGGAAGAGCAGGTCACGCGGCCCTACCGGGATGCCGTCGCCCGGGGCGCGGTACTGCAGGCCCCGGAGGGCAAGCTGATCGATCCGGTGTGCGGAATGACGGTGGGACGGGGCCACGCTCACGCTGGAGCACCAGGGGGCCGTGGTCGGGTTCTGTTCCGCCTCCTGTCGCCGCTTCTTCGCGGATGAGCACGGAGTGGCGTTGCGCGACAGGTGACCCGGGGCGAGGCGCGCGGTGGGGGCGCCGCGTCGAGGTCAGGACGTGTGCCGGCGAGAGGGAGGGCGCCGGGGCAAGGCGGCTCTCCTCGTAGCGCCGCAACACCGCCGGTGCCCGGCCGCCCTGAGCAGGCCCCGGCGTTTTCCCGGAGCAGGGTCGCCGAGTGCAGATTCCGAGGGATCGAGACGTACGGTCCCTCGGAGTCCGCGCGGCCGCCGTGCCCGCCACGGAACGGCGGCCGCGCGTACGTCACAGGGCGGCGCCGCCGTCCACGCGGATCACCTGACCTGTGATGTACTCCGCCCGGTCCGAGAGCAGGTAGGAGACCAGTTCCGCGACGTCCTCCGGGCGCCCGAACCGCTTGAGCGGGATGCGCTCCAACATCTTGTCCCGCATCGGCTCGGGGATGTCCTCCATCATCTGTGTCTCCGTTATCCCCGGAGCGACCACGTTGACCCGGACGCCGTGGGCCGCGACTTCCCGCGCGAGCGACTTGCTCATGCCGATGATGCCCGCCTTGCTGGCGGCGTAGTTGCTCATCGTCACGAAGCCGCTCAGGGCAACGATGGACGAGATGTTGACGCAGGTGCCGGACTTGCGCCGCAGAAAGCGGTACAGGACTGACTGGCACACGTTCCACATGCCGGTGAGGTTGGTGTCGATGACGTCGTCCCAAGACTCGCCGGCCAGCAAGGGCATGGGGCCGTTCTTGGTGATTCCGGCGTTGTTCACCAGCGCCGTGATGGGGCCCAGCTCGCTCTCGGCATGAGCCACCATCTCCTCGACGGCGTCGCGGTCGCGCACGTCGCACTCCATGAACAGCGCGCGGGCGCCCAGGGATTCGACCTCCTCCAGGGTCTCCCGCGCCTCCTTGCTCTCGGACCGGTAGCAGCCGATGACGTCATACCCCTCCGTGGCTAGCTTCAGGGCTATGCTCCGGCCGATCCCCCGGGCCGCCCCCGTGACGAGGGCGCGGCGCCGGGTCTCCTGCTCACCTTTCGTGTCGTGAGTGGTGTGCGGTCCGGCCCCAGCGATGTCGTTGGACAAGATCTCTCCCCAGGTGGCTTCACTGTGGCACCCCAGGAAAGCATCAGGCCATAAAGGGCCACTTAAGCCTCCGAGTGATAGCCCGGCATCGGTGCGCTGCCCTGCTCAGGAGGCTGCGTCGGCCGCCATCTCTCGCGGTTCCGGCTGGCCGTCCTGAGGCGTGGCCGAGGTATCGGAGGCGCTGGGCATGAGGCGCCCTTCAGCCGTTGGCGGCATGGCCAGCCGGTAGAGCGGCACGGCTGCGGCTGTGGTCACCACCGCGACGAGCACCAGGATCGAGAAGACGTCCTGGGAGATGATGCGCTGGCTCAGGCCGATGTTGATGAAGATCAGGATCATCAGGCCCCTCGCATTCATGAGTCCGCCCACCGCCCAGGACTCGCGCCAGGAGAAGCCCACCGCCCGCATCGCGAGCCCGCAGCCAACGTACTTGCCGACGAATCCGGCGACCAGCAAGGTCGCGAGGGCAAGCAGCATGGTGGCCCCGGCCACCCCGCCGAGCTTGGTGTTGAGCCCGGAGAACGCGAAGAAGATCGGCAGCAGGAAGACGCTGACGAAGTCCATCATCTTGCCGTGCAGGGCCTCACGGAAAGCGGCGTCTCGCGGCATCGCGAGCCCTGCGACGAACCCGCCGAAGACCGAGTAGATGCCTATGCGGTCCGTGAACCAGCCGGCTCCGAGGACCACGAATGCCACGATGTACATCTGGCCGAGCGTGAGGCTCTTCGTCTGCGCCACCCGTGCTCCGACAGGGCGTAGCAGACGCGCGACGCCGAAGAGCATCACGGCGGTGAAGACTCCGGCCAACAGGATGCTCTGGAGTGCGCTCATCGCGCCCGAGCCTGCGTGCACGGCGGACAGCACCGCGAGGAAGCACCAGGCGGCCACGTCGTCGATGGAGGCAGCGACCAGTGTCAGCTTGCCCAACGGCGAGTTCTCCAGGCCCCGTTCGTACAGGATGCGGGCGAGCATCGGGAACGCCGTGAGGGACAGTGCGCCGCCAATGAAGAGGGCGAATTCCATGCGGGAGACGTCGTCCCTGGAGAGCTGCGAGTACCACAGCAGTCCCGCTGCGGCACCGAGCACCAGTGAGGGAACTATGCCGGACAGGGCCAACAGCGTCGCGTGCCGCCCCTGAACTCCACTGCTCTCGCTGACCGTTCCCTCTGCATGATCGCTCTTCTTGCTCGTCTTTCCGTGATCGAGTCCCGCACCCACCAGGAACATGTAGAGGGTGAGTCCGATGGTACTCAGCACATAGAGGATCGGTTTTACGTCCGAGGGGAAGAGCGACTTCTGCACCCCGGGAAAAAGGAGCCCCAGAAGCGTGGGTCCGAGAAGTACACCGGCTACCATTTCTCCGAGCACTCGCGGCTGCCTGACCATGAGGGCCAGTTTCCCGCAGAGCGCGGACGCGGCAAGAATGGCGAGTATTGCGGGCAGCACTTTGAGGGTGAGTTCGAGATTAGGGTCACTTGGAGAATAGAAGGCGAGATGTCGCACAGCACCCCTTAACTGACTCGTCGGATACGCTGCACGAGCCTGCCATTCGACGCTGAAGGGCCGCCTAAATTTCCCCTAAGCGACGGACGGCCTCTTGCCAGCCTTCACGCCACCACGAGGCCGCACGTACGGATACTCTCCCCTAAAGCCGCCCATAAGGACGACTTAACTGCGACCGTGCCGTCTGACGTGCGGACCGGCGCCGTCACCTGCTCCACTTTGCGAAGATTTGATCTACCGCCGAGTAGTAGCGTCCGATTCCCGAACCCGTACGCAGTCATGCATGACAGCAGCAGGAATTTTTCTTTCCTTGTGCACATGAATGTCGTGACATAGATAGATTTAAGGTCCAGCTAAAGTTTCGACTATACATCACGACCTTCAAGCCGGAATCACCCGGGCGACTCCGTTTACCTTTAAAGGGCTTGACGCCGCGCGGACGTACATCCATGATTCATTTCGCTTGTCGCACCGATGTTCGATCCAGACGGGTACGCCTTCGGGATTTCAAATGGAGGGCATGTGAGATTTAGAATTCTGGGCCCTATCGACGTGGAAAATGACCTCGGCGAAAAGGTCACCCCGCAGGCACTCAAAATCCGGTCGCTCTTGGCCCTGTTCTGTATGCATGCCGGCCACGTGGTCTCCCCGTCACGGCTCATCAGCGCCCTGTGGGCCGGGACACCGCCGAGGACCGCGTCCACAGCACTCCAGGTCTATGTCTCCAAGCTGCGCGGGCAGTTCACCCGGGCAGGTGCAAGCCCCGCTCTCATCACCACCACGTCGTCCGGCTACATGATGCGGCTCGACGAGCACACCCTCGACCTCACCCTTTTCGAATCCAACGCGGTCAAGATCCAACAAGCTATGGACGCCGACCGCACCCAGGACGCTGCCCGACTTCTCTCCGAGTCGCTCACCCTCTGGCGGGGCACCGCACTCGCCGACGTACGCACCACTCCCGCCCTGGACGGCTTCGCCCAGCAGTTGGACGAGCGACGCAATGCCCTGCACGAACAGCGACTCACCCTGGAACTTCGGCTCGGCCGCCACACGCAGCTCCTCGGCGAGCTCTATGGCCTTACGCAAGAACACCCCATGTGGGAGAACATCCATGCCTGCCTGATGATCGCCCTCTACCGCAGCGGTCGCATACCCGAGTGTCTGGCGGCGTACCAGCGCATCCGCCAGACACTCCACGACGAGCTGGGCATGGAACCCTGCAACCGGCTGCGCAATCTGCATCGGGCGATCCTCGCCCGCGAGCCGTGGCTGGACGACCACAGCCGGTTGCTGTCCTCGGCGTACGCCTCGTGAACATCGCTGGGCAGCGAGGCCCTGGGCGGCCTCAGACCTCAGAGCGGCGCGACCGGCAGGGGCGCGGCGGCCGTCTTTCCTTCGCAGCTTCCGCCTACATCCTCTTCGTGCTGACGGTCGGCACCAACATACCGACCCCCCTGTACGCCCGCTACCAAAGCGAGTTCGGGTTCTCCCCGCTCGTGGTCACCCTCGTCTTCGCCGTGTACGCCGGCACTCTGATCCCCACGGCCATGTTCGCCGGAGCACTGACCGACAGCGTCGGGTACCGCCGCGTGGCCGGCCCGGCCGTCGCCCTCGCGGCGATCGCGGCCGTCCTCTTCTGCTGCGCCGACGGCGTGGCCTGGCTCTTCGCGGCTCGCGCACTGCAGGGCATCTCGGTCGGCGCGGCCTCCGGGGCGCTCTCCGCCGCCCTGGTGGAGACGGAGCCATCGGGAGACCGAGCACGCGCTTCCATGCTCGCCGCCGCCACGATCACGGGCGGTGGTGGCATCGGCCCGGTGCTTGCCGGATTCCTCGGTGAGCACGCGCCGCTGCCCCTACTCCTGACCTATCTCGTGGAACTCGCCCTGCTCGCCCTGGCGGCGGTAGCCGTTACCCAGCTGCCCAGGAGGGCACGTCGCGGCATCTGGCGATTCCACCCACCCCGCATCCCGGTCCCCCTGCGGCGGCGCTTCGCGCTGGCTTCGGCTGTGAGCGTTCTGGGGTGGGCCGTGGTCGCGCTCTTCCTCGCCATGGTCCCGTCGTACGCCACAGCCATCCTGCACCGCCACGACCTCTTGCTCGCCGGGACGGCAGCGGGCATGTTCCTGCTGTTCGCCGCGGGAACGCAGTACGCGGTGGCACGCACGGGCATCGCCGGGCGGCCGACCGCGGGGCTGCTGCTGCTCACCGCCGGCCTCGGGATGCTGGCGGGCGCCGGAGGCACCCGCTCGCTGTGGCTCTTTCTCGCCGCCGCCGCGTGCGGCGGGGCGGGTCAAGGAATCACGTTCAAGGCGGCGCTGGCCAGAGTGAACGAGGTGGCGCCGCCTGAGTCCCGCGCCGAGGTCCTCTCCGCCTTCTACATGATCACGTACCTCGGAGTCGGGCTGCCCGTCATCGGCGTCGGCTTCCTTGCCGCAGCCACCGATCTCCTCACCGCCGTCGTCACCTTCTCGGCGGTGACAACCCCGGCCTGCGTCCTTGTCGCCGCCAAGGCTCGCGCCACCTGGGCCGACACCGTTTAAGAGAAGGTAAGTGCCGTTTAAGCGGCCGTCGTTAAGGTCCACCGAGATCACACGCACATCACACCGACTGATCCCCGCGCCGCCCGCTGTACCGGGACGCACCAGCCGAACGAGGCGATCGCCCGTGGACACCATCAGCCGCGACCCCCAACTGCTCGGCGAGTACCATCCTTTCGGCCACCCGGTGAAGGTGTGGGCTGCACAGGCTCCGCTCCCGCATGCTGCGAGCTTCACGGCGTACGCGGCGGAACTGGCCTCGGACGAACGCGCACAGCTCGCGCGCATCGCCACCGGCGCCGCGCGCGCCCGATTCATGACCGGACGCGCGCTGGCTCGGCGGGTACTCGCTCGCGAGCTCCGGACGCCGGCGTCACACATCCGCTTCGCGGCCACCGAGACAGGACGGCCGTTCGTGACCGAACCACCGTGTCCTGGGCTCGACTTCAACCTCTCGCACTCCGGGCGACTGACGCTGCTCGCCGTCACCTGGAGGGGCCGGGTGGGTATCGACGTCGAACAGACCACAGTGGAGCGGGACTTCGCCGGAGTGGCGGCGGGCTTCTTCTCTCCAGCCGAGTACGAGCAGTGGTCCACGGCCGACACCGCGGACAGGACCGTCCTTTGGTACCGCACATGGACCCGTCGTGAGGCGTATGTGAAAGCCACCGGCTTCGGGCTGCGCGACATCGGCGACGACCATCACGGCCGCGGCTCGGCCTGGATCGACATCCCCCTGGCCCCGGCGCCCGGCCATGTCGGCTGCGTCGTGCTGCTCAACCGTCACTGACCTCCCGGAACTTCACTCCGTTCGACGTTCGAGGTGAACACACATGACGCCCGACACCCCGCTGTGGTCCCCGCCGCATGACGTGCTCGACCGCTCTCGTATCGGCGACTACCTGTGTTGGCTCGACCGACACCGCGGGCTCCGGTTCAACGGCTACGCGGACTTGTGGCAGTGGTCGGTGAGCGACTTGGACGCCTTCTGGTCATCGCTGTGGGAGTACTTCGAAGTCACTCCGAAGACCCCTGCTCCCGCGTTCGTCGACGCGCCCGCCATGGCGGACGTCCAGTGGTTCCCAGGTGCTCGGCTCAACTACGCCCGGCGCGTCCTGAGCATGCCGGGCGTCGAAGGCTCGGCTCCCATGGTGATCGGGCACTCGCAGACGCGAGAGCCCGTCGTGCTCAGCGCCGACGAGCTCCGCGACCAGGTCGCGCGCGCCCAGCGCGGTCTCCGCGGTCTCGGGGTCGGGCGCGGCGACCGGGTGGCCGCCTATCTGCCGAACATCCCCGAGGCCCTGGTGCTCCTGCTTGCCTGTGCGGGCCTGGGCGCCGTCTTCTCGTCGTGCGCCCCGGAGTTCGGTGCCCGTTCCGTACAGGACCGCTGGAGCCAGATCGCACCGAAGGTCCTGGTGACCGTCATGGGCTACCGCTCCGGTGACCGGCTCGTCGACCGCGCGCCGGAGGTCGAGGCGATTCGCGCGGCCCTGCCGAGTCTGCGGCACACGGTGACCGTCCCGTACGCGGGTTCTGACGCGGGCTCCGACATGTCCTGGGGCGAACTGCTCGCCGAGACGGGTGAACTCGCCTTTGAGGAGGTCGAGTTCAGCCATCCGCTCTACGTGCTGTACTCGTCGGGGACGACAGGGCTGCCCAAGCCCATCGTGCATGGCCACGGCGGCATCCTGCTGGAGCATCTGAAAATGCTGGCGCTGCACCACGACCTGGGCCCCGGAGACCGGTTCCTGTGGTTCAGCACCACGGGCTGGATGATGTGGAACTACCTCGTCTCCGGACTCGCCGTGGGCAGCGCGGTGGTGCTCTTCGACGGCAACCCGACGCACCCCGACTTCGGCGCCCTGTGGCGCCTGGTCGCGGAATCCGGAACGACGTACTTCGGCACATCGGCGCCGTATCTGATGGCCTGCCGCAAGGCCGGGATCACCCCCTGGCAGGACCTGGACCTCTCGCGGCTGCGCGGCATCGGGTCGACCGGCGCTCCGCTGCCCGCCGAGGGGTTCCGCTGGGTGTACGAGGCGTCGGCCGACAGTGGGGCACCTGCCCCGCTGCTCACGTCGTTGTCGGGCGGCACCGACGTGTGCACCGGCTTCGTCGGCGGAGTTCCGCTGCTCCCCGTCATCGAGGGCGAGATCAGCTGCCGTTGCCTCGGAGCGAGCATCGAGGCGTACGGCCCCGACGGGCAGCCCGTCACCGGCGAGACCGGGGAGCTCGTGGTGACCCGGCCGATGCCGAGCATGCCCGTAGCCCTGTGGGGAGATGCCGATGGATCGCGGCGTCATGCCTCGTACTTCGCCAGATTCCCCGGGGTGTGGCATCACGGCGACTGGATCAGCGTGACCGACCGGGGCACCTGTGTGATCAGTGGTCGCTCGGACGCGACGCTCAAGCGCGGCGGGGTGCGCCTGGGCACCGCCGAGTTCTACACAGTGGTGGAGGAACTCGACGACGTCGCCGACTCCTTGGTCGTGCACGTGGAAGGGGCGGCGGCCGGAGTCGACAAGCTGATGCTCTTCGTCGAGCTGCGGGGTGACACCAGCCTCGACGCCCGGCTGCGCGAACGGATCAGCCACGCGCTGCGCACCGAGCTCTCGGAGCACCATGTCCCGGACCACGTCGTGCACGTCCCAGCCATCCCCCGCACACTGTCGGGCAAGAAGTTGGAGGTCCCGGTCAAACGCATCCTCGCCGGTGCGGAGCCGGAACTCGTGGCGGCACAGGGTGCCTTGGCCAATCCCGGCTCACTCGCGGCCTTCGAGGCGGCAGCGGTCCGCTACCGTACGCATGATCGTGCACGACGGCTCGCCGAACCGAGCCGTGGAACCGCGTGAGAGGGGACCCATGACAACGACCACCCCGGCCACCACCGACAACTTCACCGCCCCCATCGAAGACCGGTATTTCGAGGACTACGTACCGGGCACGGTGCACGTCTTCGGCAGCATCACCCTCACCGAGCAGGAGATCCTCGAGTTCGCCCACCGCTTCGACACCCAGAGCTTCCACACGGATCCCGAGGCGGCGCAGGCCGGGCCGTTTCAGGGACTGATCGCAAGCGGGTGGCACACCACGGCCGTGATGATGCGCCTGTACGCGGACCACTACCTCAGCAAGGTCGCCTCCCTCGCATCCCCCGGCGTCGACGAAGTGCGCTGGCAGCGTCCGGTGCGGCCGGACGACACGCTGTCGGTCCGGGCCACGGTCACCGGGGCCCGCGTCTCCCGCTCCAAGCCGGACCGCGGTCTGGTCCATACCGATGTTGAAGTGCTCAACCAACACGGCGAGACGGTCCTGACGATGACCATCATGAACATGCTGCGGCGCAGGCCGTAGCAGCAACTACGGCCTGCGCGCGGGCTGTTACGCGAACGTCAGCACGATCTTCCCGATGTGCCGTCCGCTCATCATCGTGCGGAACGCCCGATCAGCTCGTGACACCGGGAACGGCGTGTAGGGCAACGCTTCCAAGGTGCCGGAGGCGAACAACGGCGCCAGTTCCGCCAGGAGTTCGCCAATGAGGGCCGGACAACGGTCGACCAGCAGTCTGAGGTCGACGCTGTGCATGCTGAGGCTGTTACGGAAGGGGCCAAGTCCCAGCGCGGCATCGGCCATGATGTCGCGTTTCCCGATCTCGACGAACCTCCCACGGACCCGGAGCAGTTCCAGACTTCTGCGCAGCAGCTCTCCGGTGAGGGAGTTGAGGACGACGTCGACGCCCTCGCCACCCGTGGCTGCCAGTGTCTCGTCACCGAACTTCACACTGTGGGAGTCCATGACGTGCTGGACTCCCTGTTCGTGCAGGTATGTTCGCTTGTCCGCGGTCCCGACCGTCGCGAACACCTCGGCTCCCCGGAGTTTCGCGACAGCCAGTGCCGCCGTACCCACTCCGCCGGCGGCGGAGTGGATGAGGAGCCGCTCCCCGCGGCGGAGGTCGGCCATGCGGACCAGGCCGTACCAGGCGGTGAGGAACGCGACGGGCACCGTGGCAGCCTGCGCGAAGTCCAGGTGATCGGGCAGGGACATGACCGCTGCCGCCGGTACATTGACCTCGGATGCGAAGGCTCCCTCCGCCACGGCAGCGACCCGGTCGCCGATCCGGAACGCGGTTACGTCCGGTCCGATCGCGGTGACGACGCCGGCGCACTCCAGTCCGGGCCGGGGTGCGTCTTCGAAGTACGACGCGGACAGGCCCATCGCCGTCAGTACGTCAGGGAAGTTGAGCCCTGCGGCAAACACCTGGATGGTCACCTCGCCTAGGCGCGGCGGTTCCGACTCGGCTGCGGCCAGCTCGAAAACCAGCTCGCCGGGGCCGCGTTGACGCAGTTCTACGCGGGCGGCCCGGCGGCTGTCGGCCGCGGTCGAATACAGGTGCTCCATGAACCCTCCTGGGAAACGGCGTCACGCGGTGGTGCGGAAGAAGTCGACGAGGATGCGGTTGACCTCCTCGGGGCGCTCCAGGAACCCGAAATGCCCACACCCTTCGAGTAGTTCGAAGCGGCAGTCCGGGATGACATCGGCGACCGCGCGCCCCATGGCGGGCGGCATGACGATGTCGTGGGCGAAGGCGACAACGAGCGCCGGACAGCGGATATCGCGCAGTCCGGGGAGCCGGTCGCCACTGACGGTGGCCTCGTACTGGGCCGCGTACCCCTCTCCCTGCTGGGGGAAGAGGGAGAGGGTCGTCAGCCAGTCACCGGCGAACTTGTCGTCAGCCAGCGTCTCGGGGGCGAACAGCTGGCTCATCGTGGCCACCGCCGCGTACGCCGCGGGCACCGCGTCTCCGGCCCTCATGGCGCTCGCGATGCCCTGCGCCAGCGCGTCGCGGAAGACGTCCGACCGCCCCCGGGTCGCCAGCAGCGCGACCGCTCCGACCAGGCCGGGATGCTCTCTGGCGAGTTCCTGGGCGATCATCGCGCCGATGGAGACGCCCGCCACCCGGCAGCCGGAGATGCTCAGATGGCGGATCAGCTCTGCCGCGTCGCTGACGAGTTCGTCGAGTGCGTAGGGGCCGGGCGGGACGTCCGAAGGGGCGCTCCCGCGCAGGTCGAAGGTGATGACCTGGAATCCCGCGCATACCAGATCCGGAACTTGGTACTTGTCCCAGACCGCTGCCGGTGAAGCGGCCGGGCCGATCAGGAGCAGAGGGTCGCCCTCACCGTGAACGCGGTAGGAGATCCGGACTCCGTTGACTGCGGCGGTGGGCACAGCTCACCCGGTCTCCGCCGCCGAGGCTGAGGCTGTGGCCGACTCAGCGGGCTCGGCGAAGAACTTCTCCTGAATCGTGCGCAGAGTCTGGAAGTCCTCGGTCTTGATCTGCCGTCGGTCGATGACCTGCCCGCTGGCCCTTTCAATGACCACGACGAATTCGATCAGCGAGAGAGAGTTGACCAGTCGTGTGTCGAACAGGTCGAGGTCGGGATCGATGTCCTCGAAGTCCGGGTTCTGCTCGTAGATCCACGTCATTACCTCGGGTGGCAGCGCAGACATGCTCGTTCTCCTTGCCTCTGAATGGTTGAAGCGGAGGGGACCCGCGGGGAGTCGCAGGTTCAGCGGCCGGCTTCCGCACGGTCGCCCACGGGCTCGGCAGCCGGGCGTACACGTTTGACGCCGAGGGCCGGGTGTGTGACCAGATACAGGCCCGAGGCGTCGTCGTAGAGGTCGCTGGGCTCGATGCGCAGAGCGCTGAGATTGGCGGTCTGCCCCTCCGGGGCGTTCTCGTCGGCACGCTGCCGCGCCTGATCCGCCTCCTCGATCAGCTCCGGCATGGCGCTCGTACCCCGCGCGTCGGCCGCGTCCCTGAGGTCGCTGAGCCCTGCGGAGATCTCGGCGAAGGCCCCGTTCGGGCGGTCATACCGCTCCTTCTCCCGGACCAGGCGCTGGGCCAGCCAGAAGTAGCTCTCGGTGCCCGCGTACTGCTCGTACACCCCGGACACCAACACGATGAGGCGGGCGTAGGCGTTGCGGAACAGGGACTCGTAGAACCCCTGCGCCTCACGCTCGTTGATCTGCCCGCCATCGACGCCGATCACGGACGCGGCCGCGAGCACCGCGCTGTACATCGCCAAGTGCACACCGGTGGACAGCAGCGGGTCGAGGAAGCAGGCGGCATCCCCGACCAGGAAATAGCCTGGCCCGCAGAAGCTGTCGGCCACGTAAGAGTAGTCCTGCTCGACACGCGTGGGGCCGATGAATTCGGCGCCCGCCAATTGCTTGCGCACCGTCTCGGATTCATGGACCAGAGTCAGGAGCATTTCGTCATCGGACGAGAATTCCTTGCGCCGTTCAACGAAGCGCGTCTTGTGCGTCACGAATCCGATGCTGAACTTGCCATCCTTCAGCGGAATGACCCAGAACCAACCATCAGGCGTGGAGACGACGTTGAGGCCACCGGAAGGTGTTCCCTCCAACAGTTCACCACCGTCCCAGTAGCCCCAGATCGCGACGTTACGGAAGATCTCGTGGGCCCGGCGATTACGGAAGTGCTGTGCGGCCATCACTCCCGAGCGGCCGGAGGCGTCGACGAGGAAGTCGAACTCGGTGACCCGCTGGGCGTTGTCGTGCTTCGTGTCCACCCACTCCGCGGACACCGGACGGTCTCCGTCGAAGACGACCCTCTTCACGTGGGCGCCCTCGATGACCTCGACGCCCTGTTCCTGTGCATGCCGCAACAGGATCTCGTCGAACTCGGCGCGCTCCACCTGCCATCCACGCACGTCCGGGCCGAAGAGCTCCGCCCAGTCGATGGTCCAGTCCTCGGCGCCCCACCGTAGCAGCGCCCCTCGCCGACTGGTGAATCCGGCGGCGTCCACCTTCTCCAAGACGCCTGCGATATCCATCATGACGCGACAGGACGACGTGAGCGATTCACCGACGTGATACCGAGGGAATGTTTCCCGCTCCAGCAAAGTGACACCGATACCGGCGCGGGCCAGTAGCATCGCCGTCAGTGACCCACCCGGTCCGCCGCCTATCACCAGAACGTTCGACATGTACGATCCCCTCACTTCGCGCGAATTTCGGGAAGGGCCCTCGGAAGGGCCTCAACACCACGAAATCACGCGGCAGTTAACGAGCGGAGTCATCACCCCTAAAGGCACCCTTAACCCCATCCGTTGGAGACGTGGGTCTGTCGGACACCGCGCCTCAACTCGAACCGGTGTCCTTCCGCGCCCGGTCGAGCTGGGCGGCCAGCTCCCGCGCCGTCTGCAGTCGGAAGAGGTCGACCACGGAGACGGAGAGGCCGAGCCGCTCAGCGAGCAGATCCTGCGCCTCGACGGCGTGCAGCGAAGTTCCGCCGATGTCGAAGAAGTTGTCCTCGGCGCCTACCGACTCCAGGTGCAAGACGTCCTCCCAGACCTCGGTGACAAGCTGTTCGGTGGGTGATCCCGGGCGGGTCGGCGCGGCGTCCTGAAGCCTCTCGAAGACGGCGGGCGGAGCGAGCCGGCGTCGGTCCGTCTTCCCACTTGGGGTCAGCGGCATCGCGTCGAGGACCACATACGCCTCCGGCATCATGTGTGGGGGAAGCAGGTCTGCGAGGTGCTGGTGCAGCCGCCGGGCCGCCCCCTCCCGGCGCGCCTCGTCCCGCAGCACGAGGTGCGCCACCAATCGAGGGTGGCCGTCCAGCTCGTGCGCGAGAACCGCGGCCTCGTGGACGTCCGGACGAGCGCTCAGCAGTGCCTCGATCTCGCCGGGCTCGACCCGCATGCCCTGGATCTTGATCTGATCGTCCTTCCTTCCCAGGCACTCGATGGTGCCGTCCTCGGCGGCACGGCCGAGGTCGCCCGTACGGTAGAGCAGGCCGTCCCCGTAGGGGTCCGGGACAAAGCGCTCGGCGGTCAGGTCGGGACTGCCCAGGTAGCCCCGAGCCACGCCCGCACCGGCCACGCACACCTCACCCTCGGCGCCGACCGGTACCTGCCGGAGCTCCGTATCCAGCAGGTAGACCCGGACGTTGTCGATCGGCCTGCCGATGGGGACGCTCCCGGGCCACCTGCCGGGATCGCCGCTGAGGGTGTGGGTGACAGCGTCCTGGAACTCGGTCGCGCCGTAGTGGTTGTGCAGCCGCGCACCGCTACGCCCGAACAGCTCGGCCATCGCCGCCGTGACCCGGAGCCGCTCCCCTGTTGTGACCACATCGGCGAGCACCAGTGGGGCGGTGCCTCCGGTGGCGGCCTCCGCGAGCTGCTTGAGCACGGTCACCGGAGCGAACAGCCGCTCGATGTGCTGCTCGGAAAGGAATCCCGCCAGCGCGACGGGGTTGCGCCGGACCTCGTCGTCGGCGACGACGAGGGTGCCGCCGAAACAGAGCGTGGAGAAGATCTCGTGGAAAGAGAAGTCGAAGCTCACCGTGCAGACCTGGGCGGTCCGGGACCGACAGGTACCGGGACGGGTGCGGTCGTGCCACAGCAGCATGTTGACCAGCGACCGGTGGGACAGCGCGACGCTCTTCGGGCGGCCGGTCGACCCCGACGTGTGGAGGACATAGGCCGCGGCGTCCTGACCGACCACCCGGTCCCTTCCTCCTCCGCCGCCGCTGTCCTCCCCGGCCGCGGCGCGCCACTGCTCGTCCAGGACGAGTACCCGAGCTGTGCCGATGGGAAGGTCGCGGGAGCCGTCGACGACGAAGGCTCGGATACCGCCGGCCTGGCCCGCGACATGACGCAGCCGCTCGTCCGGATCCGCGCTGTCCATCGGCAGGTAGCAGGCGCCCGCCTTGAGGACACCCAGCATCGCGGCGAAGAGCTCGGGGGACCGGCGCAGGCACAGGCCGACCGCATCGCCGCTGGCGACCCCCTCGTCAAGCAGTCGGTCCCGGACCCGGTCGGCCTGCCGGTCGAGTTCGCCATAGGTCACCGAGCGGGATCCGTGGACCACGGCGACTGCCTCGGGACCTGTGCCGTACTCGGTGCCCGTTCCGCGGACCGCGCGCTCGAAGAGTTCGTGGACGGTGAGCGCGGGTATGTCGACGACGTCTCCAGCCCACCCGCTCAGGCGGCCCGCGGCGTCGGCCGACTGGTCACTGACTGCACTGGTCATGGTGCTGTTCCTCCAGAGGGTGTGGCGGTGGGGTGGTGATCGGTGGCAGGGGCCGCGGGTTCGGGCTGGGCGTGGGGCAGTTGACGCACGGCGGCGGAGGCCAGCGGTAGGACGGCCATGAGCGCGTAGACAATGCCGGAGGTCAACGCCACCCGAAACCCGCCGAAGGCGTGGGCGAGCGGACCGACGCAGAGCTGTCCGACCGGGATGGCGATGTACGAGAGCAGGTCGTCATAGGAGGTGACGCGGGAGAGGACATCACCAGGGACGTGCTCCTGAAGAGAGGTGTCCCAGCTGATGCCGGCGATCGAGCCGCCGAGTCCGGCAACGAACGCGGCCCCGACAAGCCATCCGGCGTTCGCCTGCGCGCCCAGGACGAGGAACGGCAGGGCGCCGAGCGCGCCCATGAGCAGGCCCAGCCTAAGGAAGTGACGGACCGTCAGACGGTGTAGGAGCATGCTCATCACCAGCATCCCGGCGCCCTGCGCGCTGAGCACGAAGCCCCATACCGCCTCGCCGCTGAGTTGCTTGGTGAGCGAGGGCCCGAGGACCTGCCAGGTGCCCGTCTGTACCAGGTTGATCACGCAGAAGGAGAGCGTCACCCGCCACACCCAGCGGATGCGGCGGAACTCCGTCCAGCCGGCCCGGATGTCGGCGAGCAGCGGCGTCGAGCGTTTGGCCGGCGCGCTCGCCGGGAGGGTCAGGCGGGCCAGGCAGCCCGCTGCCAGGAGGTAGGTCAACGCGTCGAAGGCGATGGCGGGGCCGCTGCCGACCACGACGACGAGGACGCCCGACAGGCTCGGCCCGAGGAGCTTGGTCGCGTTCCGCACCGATCCCAGGAGGGCGTTGGCCGGGCGGAGTTGGGCCTTGTCGACGAGTTGCGGGACGATGCCACGCAGGGCCGGCGTCATGAACGCGGTGAGGACGCCGTCGAGCACGGAGAGCGTGGCGACGGCCGGCATCGAGAAGTGGCCGCTCAACACGAGTCCGGCAACGGTGCCCTGAGTCAGCGTCAGCCCCAGGTTCGCGCAGACCAGGACTGTCTTCCGGGAGAACCGGTCAGCCGTTGCTCCGCCGAGCAGGAGGAACGCGAGCAGCGGCACCATGCGGGCGGCCAGCACGAGCCCGAGGTCGGTGATGCTCCCCGTGGAGTCGAGGACGCCGAAGGCGAGGGCAACGGGAGCCATCGAGCTGCCGAGGAGTGAGACCAGACGTCCCGAGAAGAACCACCGGAACTCCTTCTGTCCCAAGAGAGATGAGCGCACCTGCCAGAACCTCCGGAAACGTCGGGGGGAATACACCGCAATCCGCCCCGTGACCTACGAGGACTCCGGCACGAAGTCCTCGGCAGGGTTTCCGCGAAGAACGAGCACGCGGCCTTGGTTGTGAGGTATGGGGATCTTTTCGTTCACGCTGACCTCCAGGGCTCGCTGGAATCCTTCGATCTCCGGAGATTCGATCACTGCGTGGTCGAAACCGAGGGCAGCGTTGTCGATGTCCAATGAAACGTCCACGTCCCCCGGAGCCCAGCTCGCCAGGGCCACTACGGCGTAGCCGGCACCAATCCAGGAGGTGGCCAGGACCTCGTCGTGGTCCGTGGCGACGGGCGCGGAGCCGGACCACCAGCCGACCATACGCGTTTCGGGCAGGTCGACCGAGTCCCAGAAGCTCCACAACGGACGAAGATCGACTCTGGGTGCCCGGGCGGTGGCTCCGAAGAGCAGTCCTTTCCACGGGTTTCCCCCGTTCTCCAGCATCTCGCCGAGGAGGCCGAACGGGACGCCGGAGAGCTCGACGAGCCAGCGAACGGGATCGATTTCGTCGTAGTCGACGTACTCCGAGAACCAGAGCCGGTCCACATACGGAAAGTGCTCCATGTAGAGATTCGCCGAGGAGGCGAAACCGTCGGCTTCCCGGTACTGGCTGGCGGAGTGCAGATCGATCAGCGGGTCGCTGCAGTGCCGCTGGAGGACCTTTCGGACGCGTTTCATCGTGGTGCGGTCGAAACCCGCCTCATCGAGATAGATGCCGTCGATCCCGCACTCCCTGGCGAGCCAGTCGAGGGCGCACACGTACACGTTGAGCCACCTCGACTCGCCGCTGGTCACGATGGGAATGTCGTCGACGTTGGAGGAGGCGTACCCCGGGATGAAGCCCCCGGCCAGATGCTCCTGAAGCCACATGTGGCCGACGTTGGGGCCGCTCGGGCCGATCGCCGGACCCCGCGCGTACACCTCCCCGTCCAGCGCCATCAGAGCCTGACACTCAGGGGCGGCGGACGGCAGTTCCCGCACGGTGTGGTAGATCTTCGCCCGAAGCCCGGCCAGATGGGCGCGACGGACGTAGTTTGCCAGGGAATCGGCGCTGAGCATCGGGTCGTTGATGAAGGGCATCACCTCCGTGGCGTGGTGGATGTTGACCACCGTCGCGCCGTACTCCCGAATTTCTTCAGGCAACCCGGGATGGTTGATCGGGACGGGGCGCGTTCCGACTCCGGAGACCTCTTCCTCCCGGTTCGGCGCGTGGTAGTAACGCTCCGTCGTCTGCCGTCGGGTCGAGACCGTCTTGAACGGCGTCACCAGCACCCTGAAGTCGAAGCGACGCGCCTCACCCGCCTCCAGACGGAGAGGACCGGAGTACGCCTCAACCGTCACGGCATGGTCGGTTTTCCGAACCCGCACCCCGCCGAGCCCACCGTTGCCCCAGGACCGGGGCTCCACCAGCGGCAACCCCCGGTACCAGTTGCTGTTCAACGGGCGCCGGTAGGAGTCGTCCTTCCAGGAGATCTGGAGTCCGGCGCTGACGTCGCCCACCCACACCGAGTCCTGGTTCTTCCGCGCCACGTCCCAGGTCCACTCCAACTCCTCAGGGCAGGGCCCGCCCGGCTGGCCGAGGCCCATCAGGTAGCGGGCGACAGTGCGTCGGACGGGTACGACCAGACGGACGTCCGGGAACGTCACCGGGCCTCCCTCCGCCGTCAACTCGCAGCGGTACTCCAGGCATCCGTCGGCCTCGAGGGCGGCCGAGACACGCACCGCACAACCGTCCCCGGTGAGGGTCTGGCACCAGGTGACGGTGGCATCCCCCGGCTGCTGGATCTCCACGGCCTGAGCAGGCTGCAACTCCCTGCCGACCTCGAGCCGGACGGGACCGTCCAGGATGTCGCGCTCCTCGCCGCCGAGCGTGGTCAGCTCCTCGGAGAAGGTGGAGACGATCCGCTCGGGAAACCCGCCTACGTCCAGCACCACCGAGCGCCCGAGGATCTCCATCCGGCGACGCCCGCCGTCCACCGCCACCGGTCGGAACGGGGCCACCAGGCTGTGGTCCTGCGCGTTTCGGGAGTCCAGCCAGCCAAGCCGGGCCATCGACCGGAGCTCTCGCACCCCTCCGTCGACGACCGCTTCGTCGTCGGTCACGCCGAGGGAGGCACACGCGTGCTCGGGCCCGATTCGGATGCTTCCCTCGTGCATGCCCAACAGGGCGTCCCGGGGTACCTCCGTGACGAACCAGAGCGCCCGGACCTCCCCGCCCGGGATCCGGACCGGACGATCCGTGAACTCCGATCCGTCGGCCCGGACCCCTTCGGTCAACAGCGACCGGGTCGGCCAGGGCATCGACCCGGCGTCGACCCGCACTTCGGCGTCCGAGAACGCATAGACACCGACCTGGAAGACGAAGAACTCCCCCCGTCGCACAGCAGCCTTCAGCGGCGCGTACGCTCCCCGCCTGGTCCAAAGCGCCGGAATGCTCCCCGTCATCTCCACCGGATGCGAGCGCGACTCCGGAAAGAGGAGGATGTCCTGCTCCGGGTGCCGTAGACGCAGCGTCCGGAGCTCATCCGGTGAGGCGGGGAAGCCCATCGGGGCGAAGCTCTCCCGCTCCCCTGCGGCGTGGTAAGCCACTGCTTCGGCCCGCACCATGGAGTCCACCGCTCGGGGGTCGTCCGCCCCGACGGCGAACCGCCACTCAGGGCTCTCCAGCGGACGCCACGGCAGGTAGTACGCCTTCGGGTAGTTGCGGGCGCCCAGGAGAGCGTAAGGGAGGTAGTAGACGTAGTAGTCGCCGATGCCGTCGATGGGCTCGAAGACGATCTCGCCGCTGGTGGGGTCGGAACTCAGGCGCACGACGTTGTGCACCCGCTCAGCGGACCTCGCGGACACCACGATCAAGTCGACCTTGTGCGGGTTCTCGTCCTGGCGCCGCCAGGGCAACGCAACGCGCACAGCCCGCGCGTACCGGGCCACGCGCACGACGATCCGGTGGTTTCCGAGCAGTCGCGCGTCCCAGCGACCGACGCCGCAGTCGAGTTCGGGGTGCGGACTCTCCGGCTCGTCGGTACGGACGTCGCCCAGTGGCGAAACCGTGCTCACAAGGTTCCTTTCCGGTGGTCCGGGAGGGACCACACATCGAGCAGGGCGGCTGGGCGCCGACCACTCATCCGCTCAGTTCGGCGTGCAGTTCACGAGTACGCCGACAGGCGTCCTCGATACGCAGTTCCAGGGAGGCCAGATCCGGTGCTTCGATGAGGACCATCGCGACGCATACCGTGCTGGCCACCGGCTCTCCCATGGTCTGGCCGACTTCGATCTTCATCTGCACATGACGCACACCCTCAAGTGCCTCGATGTCCGATTGCCTGATGCCGTTCCTGGCACCGGGCTGCACCGGGAGACAGGCGAAGCCGACCACCGAGTCCGACACGGGAGTTCGCGGGGTCACCTCCTCGCCGGCCAGCAGCCGTGCGTGCGCTTCCCACAGGTTCACCCCGATGGTGTGCAGCGCGGTCAGGCTCGCGAGCGCACCCGAAGGGCGCCACGCCAGCTCCCCGGCGACGAAGTTCCCGGGGCCGCCGAACACCTCCAGGTGGAAGACTCCCCAGGTCCCCCGCAGGGCGTCGACCGCGGACTGGGCGAACGCCCTCGCCTCGGCGTAGAGCCCCGGGTTCTGGAAAACCGGGTACGCGATCGAGCGGTTGGTGCGCCCTGACTTGGTCTCGATCAACGGCGCCAGGTACCGGGAGACCATGAAGCTCTCGATCCGTCCGTCGACCAGCGTCCCGTCGAAGTGCCACTCGTCCCCTGGCTGCCGCTCCTCGATGACGGCATGGCGCAGCTCCGGGGTGTCCCGGAGTACCTGGAAGACCTCGGGGAGACTCGCGCAGGGAGTCACCAGCCGAGTCCCGCCGAGGGCCGGCGGTTTGACGACATAGGGACCGCGGAGATCTCCCATGTCCGCGCAGAGTTCGTCGAGCGACCGCGGTGTGTTCGTGACCGTCGCGCACCGTGCGGTCGGCACCCCCCGTGCGGACCAGAGGGACTTCTGAAACGCCTTGTCCCGTCCGGCCATCGCCGCCCGCGGATCGACGCGTTCGGCGAGGCCGAGGAGGCGGTTGAGGACCGACGCGGAGACCACCGCCATCTCGTGCAGCGGGATCACCGCGTCGACCTCGTCCGCCACGCCGAGGTGGAGCAGCGTCGACCAGGCGAGCTCCGGGCAGTCGTAGGAGGGCACGAACCCCCGGAGCGCAATGCGGTCGGCGGACCGTTCGACCAGGGCCAGGTTCCGCTCCGTGTACAGCACCGTCAGCGTGTGGCCCAGATCTGCGAGTTCGTCGATCGCTTCGGTCTGCGGGCCGAGGAGAACCAGGTGCACGAATCTTCCCTCTCCCTCATCGCCCCTGGGTCTCAGCCCGACACCGCTTGGGCGAAGAACTCCGCCAGTGGTGCGACGTGTACGTCGGGCCGGTCCCACCGGTTCTCCAGATCGTCCGGCAGGTGCACGGTGCCCACGACCTCTCCGCGGCGGTAGTGCCGAACCACCGGGTGCAGGAAGGTATCGATGTGTTCTCTGCCGAGCACCGAGGACGAGAGCCGGGGGACAAACGGGTCCACGGTGTCGTGGTCCGGACCGAACTCCAAGGTGATGGAGAACGTGTCGTCCACCTCCTCGTCGACCATGTCGTCGGCGAGGTACGGCGCCGGAAGCTCCTCGTAGTACCTCGCGGGTCCGTCCGGCGGGAGGACCAGCACGTCGGCCAGGACTCCGAACTGCTGGAAGAGCCCGGAGGACCGGTTGATCCTCTGGACGACCGCCTCCGTGAGCTCCTGGGGCGACCTGCCCACCTGGCGCCGCGGCCACGGCCTGTCGTGGTGGCGGTGAACCAGCACCCGGGCGAGGGCGCGGGCACCGTAGCGGAAGCCGTGGATGAACCCACTGGTGGACTTCTTGAAATCGAGCTGCTGCGTGAGCGTGCCGGCGAAGTACAGGCCGCTGACGTTGCTCGACTCGTAGGTGCTGGTGAGTTCGGGAAAACGCCCATTGATGGCGAGCCGCGGTCGGCAGTTCTCCTCGAATATGGAGGAGTCGAACCGGAACCCGGTGCAGACGATCACTCGGTCGTAGGTGTGTTCCACCGTTGCGCGGGTGAACTTGAACGTCGCCCGGTATCCGTCCGCGTCCTTGTTGAGTTCCACTAGCTCCGCATCGATGACTGCATTCTGCGACTTCAGTTGGTACGTGTCGAGGAAGTTGTTGTTGACCGCGCGAATGTGACCAACGAAGTGGGTTTTCCATGCCATCTTCACGGGGTTGGGTCCCGCGACGTGTATGGCTGCGGTCGTCTCGATCAGGTTGTCGGCGGTCTCCAGGGCCGAGTTCGCCTTACCGAGGATGAGGACGCGCTGGTTGATGAAGTCTTTCGGGTCCACGGAGACGGTTGCGTACTGCTCTGCGAGCTCGATCCCAGGGATGTCCGGAATATTCGACAGGCTCACCCCAGTGGAGATGACCACGCGGCGCGCCCGGTGGATGGCACCGAAATCGTCGACCGCAGCAAAACCCTCATCCGATCGGGAGATCGAGACGATCCGCCGGTTGTAGGTTATGTTCAGTTCGCGTCCGGAGGCGAAGTCTGCAAGATAGCGGACATAGTCTTCGGCGGCCGGAAAGTACCGCTCGCTGTATCGAGTGAACCTGAGGTCAGGATCGTCCGACAGCAGCGAGTTCCAGTCCATCCGCAGATTGAACTCCGGGTCGTCACTGCCGGTGTAGCGCTTGTTGCTCGATATCAGCTGCCGATGCCGGGGATAGGTGGCGAAGAAGGATCCGGGAATATCTCCCTGCTCGACGACCTCGTAAGTCAATCCCTCTTCCCGTAGGCATGCGGCAACCTGGAGGCCGCCGGGTCCGGCACCGACAATCAGGCAGTCGAGAATCTCCGGTGTCACGTCACTCTCCCGATCAAGGCAGCTGCGCGAACCGGGCCGCGGCGGCCAGCATCGCGTCACTGCTCGGCTTCCCCGTGGTGTGTCCGCCGGGGAGTGTCACCAGCTCACCGTCCGGCCAGGCTTCGGCCAGCAGCCACGCCATGTCGTACGGATTCGCCCTGTCCTGCCGGCCATGGATGATCACGCCGGGTATGCCTGTGAGACGGTGGGCGTCCCGGAGGACCTGATTCTCCGTCAGCCAGGCGTCGTTGCTGAAGTAGTGCGTCTCGATCCGCGCGAAGGTCAGGGAGTAGTCCGGATCGGTCAGGCGCGGCGACGGCCGCCAGCCCGGATCCAGGCTCGATACGGTGTCCTCCCAGGCGCACCAGCGTCGCGCGGCCTCCCGCTGAACCGCTTCGTTCCCGCTTTCGTTCAGGAGGCGGTGGTACGCCGCCACCACGTTCTCCTCAGCGCCTTCCCCCGCACCGGAACAGAACTCACGCCACTCCTTGGGAAAGTAGCGACCCATGTCCTGGTACAGCCACCGCAGGTCACCCGGGCGGTTCAGCATCAGGTAGACCAGCAGCAGGGCACGTACCCGCTCCGGATACTTCTGGGCGTACACCAGCGCCAGGGTCGTCCCCCACGAACCTCCCCACAGCACCCACCGGTCGACGCCGAGGTGCTCCCGCAGCCTTTCGACATCGGCGATCAGATCGTGCGTGGTGTTGTGGGTGAGCGCGACAGCCGGATCGGCGGCGGACGGGGTGCTCCGGCCACAGTTCCGCTGGTCCATCTGGACAATGAGGTAGCGCTCCGGATCCCAGATGCTGCGCAGCCCCGGACTGCTGCCCGAGCCGGGGCCGCCATGGAGGACGAGCGCCGGCACTCCGTCCGGATTCCCACTCGTTTCCCAATAGATCTGGTGCCCGTGACCAACATCGAGAAATCCCTGGTCATACGGTTCGATCTTTGGAAACGGACTCACCCGCACACTCCCCGAAGTACGTTCTGCCTGGGACACCCATTACTGCTGCGGGCCCTCAGTGGGCTCCGGAACCCGTTGCCCGGTCCCGGAGCCCACCGAGCGCCGTCGTTGATCAGTGGTCGTAGCTCATGGCCCCTCCCCTCCCTCCGATCTCAGCGCTCCGATTTCACGGGCGGGCGCCCGTGGCTCCATGAGGTAGCGGCAGCGGGTCAGGCCGGCTGCCGGAAGGTGAGCGGAAGGAGGTCGAGGCTGCGCACCGTCGCGGTGGTACGCCGTTTCGGCGTACCCGCCAACCAGAGGTCCGGGGCTTCGGCGAGGCAGTAGATGATCTCTCGGACGGCGATGCGCCCGAACACTGCGCCGAGGCACCCGTGCAGACCCCAGCCGAAGGCAAGGTGGCGATTGGGCGCGCGATCCAGCACCAGTTCCTCAGGGCGCGCGAATTCGCGTGGATCGCGATTGGCCGAGGCCACGAGGGCGAGGACGACGTCACCACGCTCGATCGGCTGGCCGGCAATGGTGGTAGGACGGGCGGCGACCCTGCTGGTCCCCTGCGCGGGCCCCTCGAAGCGGATCAATTCGTCGACCGCGGTCTCCAGCAGCTTCTCGTCCCTGCGCTGGCGAATCGTCTCCAGCGCTTCGGGGTGCTGAACCAGCGCCAGGGCAACATTGCTGATGGTGGCGAACAGCGTGCCATAGCTGGCGTTGAACATGACGCCCGTGGTGTTGCGGATGTAGTGCTCCGGAACACCGGCCTCGCTGCCCGTGCGCCTGATCATGGAGAGCACCCCGGGTCGGTCCTCGGCCGCGTACCACTGGTCGACCAGCTTGTTGAGCTGATTCTTGGCGTCGTTGCCCGAGGCGGCGCGGCCCGGTTCGAGGCCGATGTCCATCCGCCTCGCGATGCTGTCCGAGAGGGGTACGTACAGCTCCTGTGCCGGCTGTTCGACGCCGAACAGCTCCGCGGTGACCGACAGCGCGACGGGGGCCGCGACCTCGTGGATCCAGTCGAACTGCTCGCGTTCGGCCAGAGTGAGGAAGAGGCGTTCGATGCTCCTGCGGGCCCGCTGCCCCATCGCGTCGAGGTCCTGGCTCCGCAGGGCGTCCGAGAGGACGTTCTTGAGTGGAGTCAGCGCGGGCGGATCGAGTGTCTGTATGTTCTGCAGGAATTCGGGAATCTCGACCCCGACTCGGCGGCGGTCCCGAGCAAAGGTTTCGTTATCCCGCAAGACCTCGCGGCATTCGCGGTAGCGCGTCAACGCCCACGAATTCGATTGCTCGTGCCAGAAAATGGGTGTCTGCTCCCGAAGTTCCGCATAGAGCGGATAGGGATCAGCCAACGTGTCGGGATGCAGTGGATTGTAAACGCTGGTACCGGGCATGAGCTATCAAACCCCTCACGCGCGCCCGCCTCTTAACGGCAGAGGGCCACGCAACAGCTGAACCTGCAAGAATGAGGAAATCCGCTTACCAATCTGCGTGCAGTCAGCATGCAGAGCCTCCGGTTGGGTGTCAAGAGGTGCGCACTCAAGGAGACTTGACGGTCCCACGGGTAATCAACAATTCTCTCACGTTGATCGCGTTTGTCCGAGATGGAAGGGTTCGCACCGCCTGCCAGTAATCGCTTTCTAAAACCTCTTGGAAACGTGTTGTGCTGGCCGACTCCGTCTGGCTAGCGTGCACCCGCACAGCCGTTTCACTCAGCGGCTTTCCTGGATATGCAGCCGAAACGGCATGCGCGCCGCCTGGAACAGGAGGTTCCGTGGATCCGTCGGTCGGTTGGCTGTGGGATGCCTGTGACGTGGTCGGCACAATCGCGCTGTACCGATTGGTTATTTCCCCGGCCATGAAATGGGGCGCATACGCTCTCGGGTCCGGGAAGTTTCCCGCCACCGGGTCGAACGGCCTGTACCCGAATGCCGCCATGCCGGGGCACGGTGCCATCCGTACAGCCCTCGCATTTCTCCCACTGACTGCGATCGCACTTACCTTGGGACGGACCCCAGATGCCCCGGCCTCCTGGGTTTCGACCGCTGCCCTGGCGGCCGTCCTGTGGAAGTGCCTGACCTTCGACTACGACGCTTCCCGTGACCTTTCCTGGCAACGCGCCGATCGCGTACTGATTGCGGCGATCGGTGGTGCGGCGCTCTTCTGGCCGCAATATGACATGCTCGCCCTGGTCTTGCTGTGCGGGCGGCTCGGCGCCTGGACGCACCATTCCAAAGCGGCGATCCGCATCCTTAAGATCACGTTCGCCTGGTCGGTGACGGCAGGGATCCACGAGCACCTGGCGCGGCGGGGCGCGCCGACGGATGACTCCGTACTGCTCGTACTGATCGGAGCGGTCTTCCTGTCGCACTACGTGGTCGCCTGCGTGAGCAAGCTGCGACTGGGGCCACGGCCATGGGACTGGGTGACGAAGAACCGGACCGATCACCTGGTCGCCTCGGCCTACTCCTGGGGCTGGGCCCGCTTCCTGACGGAACGGCAGGTCCGCCGGATCCTCCGGCCGCTCGCCGCAGTCGCCGTCTGGCTCAATGCCGGCACCGTCATAGCCGAAGGTCTGGGGTTCGCGGCTTTCCTCTCTCGCGGGCTGACCATCGCGGCAATCTCCATCGCGGTGGTATTCAACCTCGTGGTCTTCGCTACCTCCGGTATTTTCTTCTGGGAGAACATGACGGTCGGCATCGCGCTCATTGCGGCTCTCGCCGCAACGCCCGCCCCGGCATACGGCGTTGAATCCTGGCTGATCACCATGGCGGTCCTTCTTGCCGTGCTCTCCGGCCTGGTGTGGCGGCCGAGCAAGCTCGGCTGGTGGGACACACCATTCGTGGCGAGGGTCTATTGGACCGGACGAACGTCAACTGGCGAGGTCTACGAGATTCACAACGGCTTCATGAGTCCTTTCGATCGAGAGTTCTCCCGAATGCGCGGATACGTGCTCACGGACGAAGAGTTCGTGACGTTTCCCCTGGGCGGCGTGGAGGACGCAGATATCAGAGACCGCCTCAACGGGCTGCGCCTTGACGGAGAGGACCTGGTCGAAATCAAGCGTGAGTACGGCCGGGTCCACCGCAACGACGAGGATCGCGCCCTGCACGTCTCATACCTTCGAAAACTCTTTGCACGCCTGAACGAAGGGGTCCCGAAGAGCCCGCTCCCACGCTTCCTGCGGTGGCTCAAGGCACCTGGGGGACATCTGTACTACTGGGGCGAACTGCCCGCTTACCGACTGGATCGCGGCCCGCTGGAAGCAGTACAGATCCGCTATCAGGAGATTTACTACCAGAGCGGGCGACAGTCCTGGGTCCGGCTGCGTGACGAGCTGGTCCTCGACGTGAACGTCTGATTCCCCACCGCTGAACCGGTCGTGGCGAGAGCCCGACCGCTTTCCCCTGCATGCGCACAAGGTGATCTGGAGGATTTTCCATGGACAGTCCCAGGCCGGATGTCATCGTAGTCGGCAATGGTGCCGTCGGCTCCTCCGTCGCCTTCGAACTGGTGCGAAAAGGGCACGCAGTGACCCGAATCGGAGCCTCGGCCCGCCCGCTCGCCGCCTCGGCGGCCGCCGGCGCGATGCTGGGGTGCTTCGGAGAGGTCACCTCGTCGATGCTGGCCACCCCGAGCGGCCGGGCGAAGCTGGCGACGGACTACCGGGCCCGCGCGGAATGGCCGGACTGGGACCGCGAACTCACAGCCGCGTCCGGATCCGAGGAGACCCTGTTCACCGCGGACGGCACCGTGGTGGTGCTCAACACCGCCGGAACCGCTGCCGTCGACTCGGCCAACTTCCGGGCCATCGAGGCTGCCCTCCGCGAGTACCAGGAACCCCACGAGCTGGTCGACCCCGAGGAGTTGGACTGGTTCTCCCCCGACGAGCTGGCCCGCGCGCTGCGCGGCATCCACATCCCCGGGGAACATGCGGTCGATGCCCACCGGCTGCTGACCAAGCTCGACCAGGCGTTCACCGCGCTGGGCGGCGAGGCGATCGACGCCGAAGCGGACGCGGTCGAAGTGCAGCGTGGCCGGGTCCGCGGGGTACGCCTCACCGACGGTCGGCTGCTGGAGTCAGGCCAGGTGGTGGTGGCCGCGGGGGCGCGCTCGCTGGACCTCCTGGGTCAGGTCGAGGACCTTCGCCGGCAAATACCCCCGATGGTGAGCGGATACGGGGTCTCGGCACTCGTCGAGACCGCGGACAGAAGTCTTCCGCGCAGCGTCCTGCGCAGCCCCAACCGGGCGTTCGCCTGCGGCATCCACTGCGTTCCGCGGGGTGAGGGGACGCTGTACGTGGGTGGCACCAATGTCCTGTGCGAACAGCCTCGGATGTACGCCACCGTGCGCGACCTCCAATTCCTCCTGGAGTGCGCGGTGGACCAGCTCTACTCGGAACTGCCGCGCGGAGGCGTCCGCGCCGTTCAGGTCGGCAACCGCCCGGTCCCGGTTGACGGATTCCCACTCGTCGGCTCGGCAGGCATGGACGGCCTCTGGCTGGCAACCGGGACCTACCGCGACGGGCTGCATCAATCACCGCTGCTGGCCAAGCACATGGCGACGTTGATCGAGGACAACCGGCCCCTCGTAACGGAGTTGGCCGCCTTCACCCCGGTCCGCGCCCCGCTGCCCTCCGGCACCCGGGCGGAGATCCTCGACGCGGTGGTCGACCAGATGATGGCGTCGGGCTACGAGACCCGGTGGCGGGTGACGCCGGAGTGGCCTGAGCGCATCGAAGGGCACTTGCGCCGCAGCTACGCCGAGACGATCGACGCGCTGCACCCCTCCTTCACACCCCCCGCCGAATTCATCCCCAAGCTCGACGACACCCTGCGGGCCACGCTGAGCGCCTACTACAAAGCGTGGAGCTGATCAGGGTCGGGGACTGCCGCGGTGGCTCATGGCTCCCTCGCCAGTCCCTGCCGCTTCAAATCGTGTATGCATCGGGCCCAGTTCTAGCCCGCTCGGCCGTGCTTCCAGCTGGTGAGAGCCGTCAGCCGCACCGATCTCCCGCGGTCCGCCAGGTAAGCCAGGGGTGAGGAGGCGGCAGCGCTCGGGCCGACGACCTGGCGCTGCCGATGTGGCCTTCCGTGCCTTGCCGGGGAAGGAGCCTTCAGCAGGTCCACCCCGTCGGTGTTCTCGCCTCAGCCCTCCGCCAGCGCCCCGGGCATGCACCAGCAGTGCCACAAACGCCTCACGCCATCCACTCGGCAACGATCCTGTCCATGATCGGTGTGAGATCTCCGGGCTACAGAACACAGCCGAGCGACATCGTCAACTCCCTCCACGCTTCCGCATGCGCCTCGCCATCAGCGAAGAAGATCGACAGGCCGGCTTCTCGTTCAAGTTCCGCCGCCTCGATCTCGAGCGAGTCGTGACCGATGTCTGGTCGGCCGAGAGCTCCTTGAACCGCTTCTCGGCCAAGGCCGCCTCTCCCATCCTCCTCGTCGTCCCCACTCTCGTCACTCCGGACCAACACCCGCCGAGCGGGCGAGGACTCACCCCGACAGCCACGCTCGACGGTCGGCTGACACAGAAGGCACCTTGGAGCACCCCCCACCCCTCGGCTCTTGCTCTCGAATCCCTTCGCTGTAGCGACAGAGCACCAGCTTCCGAGCCCACCTCCCCCCTTTCACGGCCAGCCAAGTCCCACACCAGACTCACACTGGCCTCCCAGGCCCGACCTGGAGGTCCGATGCCCCTGCAGTTCATGGATAGCAAGCAGAGCGCTGAATACCTCAACGTGTCCATCACCTGGACCTATCGCGACGGGCCTCAACTGGGCCTGGCCGCCTACAAGTTCGGTACCGACCGGAACGCAAAGTTGCAGTTCATGATCTCGACGTGGACGCGTGGAATCGACAGCAACGTCTCAGCTGACACGGCGGCCCGGAACAGGGGCCTGGTTCTTGCCTGAAGACTCTCGCCTTTATGGGCGTTGCTACACAACTTCGCCATTCGTGGCGCCGTGATCCATATCTGCAGACCGACCAGATGCCGCGCATGCTTAATTGCAGCTACCACACCCGGAAACCTCCGTGATCACGCGCGCGCTTAAGGAAGTCGATCCAGGAGGGCCACCACGCCAAACCGTCCGTGGCCTGACGACGCCGCTCTCGGCTCGCAGAGGCCCACCAGCCGAAGGCGGCCGAGATTTCGCGTGGGGTAACGAGCCAACCACGGTTGCTGGTCAGCTTGTAGCAGGGGATCCCATCGGGGTGCTCAGCCTCGGACTCAGCCATGGCCACAAGCGCCTTAGCGAAGGTCCGCACATGATCCGGCAGATCAGGGATACGTGTCCCCCTCCATCGCTCCGTCTCGGCCTCGGTGACTCCGAAGTCTTCCGGGCGCGGAGGGTCCGGCCTTGCGGAACTGTGGCTGATCATGCCCAGTGCGTCCAACGCGTCCACGGCCGCTGCCATGGTGCCGATGCCCATGTGCACGTGGGGGTTCGGTTCGCCGGACGATGGCTCTTGGATGATGAGAGTGAAGTCCATGAGTTTCTCCGTGAGTTGTCAGGACCAGGTCGACTGACGAGCCCGGAACGGCTTGTCCGGTCGGCCGCGGAGCGCGAACCCAGGGGTAGCCAGAGGCCGACTTCCTAGACGGCACGGCCGCGGAGGGGCGCTGGAACGTCGCGTAGGACATCGCGGGTTTCTCACATCTGCCGAGGAATCACGAGGGCTGCGTTACGCGGACGTCGCGCCCATGAGGCGTCGAGGACAAGCACCTCATGGGCGCGGTAGGCCATCACGCGCTGGAGGTGACCATTGGTCACTCGCAAGACACATGACGGCCCTCGGCGGCAGCTCACGCCGCTGCGGTTGGGAGGCATGCCCCTGAACGGATACTCGCGGCGCCACCTGGTGCCGGGATCACTTCGCGCCCAGGAGACCGATGCGGTCGCGGGGCGGGCCGTTCCCCCATGCCATGTGGTTCCAATTCTGGTGTTCATGGCACACCCCCTCGGGCCAACTTCCTTGCCCTGCTTCCATCTTCAGGGCAACTGGTAGCCCTGTCAATAGGGCTACCAGTTGCCCTACTATCGTCGACGGTTGGGCCAACATTCCGGCCTACCGACAGGCCAACCTCTTGTGCAACCATGGCCGTCATGGCCCGCACGGACTACACGCCCCCTCAGGACACCAGCCGACTTTTCGCCCGCTACAAGCGCATTCGGGAGCAGGAGGCCGAACTGCGCCCAGAAGTCCATGACATGGCCGTACGAGAGCTCCGCGGCGGCGCCACCGTGGGGCAGCTCGCCAGGCTCTCCGGACTCACCCCCGAATACTTCCGGCGCATCGCCCGCGAGGAGGGCATCGAGCGACTACGGCCGCCGACGGTGCGCCCGCTGAAGGACGACACCGACGCCGATGGCGCCTGAGGGGAATGGGATCCGCCCAGAACACCCAGCTGCCAGGCAAGAGCGACCATGTGGGCGCGGCCATGGCCGCGCAGCTTCCGCATCAGCCGTGCGACGTGCTCCTGGACGGTTCCCGGGTGCAGGAGCAGCATGCGGGCGAGCTCCCGGTTCGACCGTCCGTCCGCGAGCCCCTGCAGGACTTGGCGCTCGAAGGCGGTACACAAGATGGGCTGTCGTGTCTCAGGGACCAGCCCCGTCAAGTACCCGTAACGGTAGGCCCGGTCCACGATCGCGGCCCTGGAGAGGGCACCGGTGACGCGGGCCAGACGCTGCAGATGCGTCTTCACAGTGTAGGGGGACAAGTTCAGTTCCTCGGCGATCTGCGCGTTGGAGTGACCACGCGCGAGACCTGCCACGATCTGCACTTCACGGATGGTCAGACGACGATGTGGGGCAGCAGGTGAACAAGGCATGCCATCTCCTCCTTGAGGAAGTTGGGGGTGTCGTGGTCAAAGCCCACCGGGGAGCGCGGCTTCGCGCTCGCGCTCAGGGTGTATCCCGAGGAGCTCACGCCCGCCGTCGTGGCAGGGGACGCCTGGTGTGACCTGGCAGAAAGGGCAGCAGGCGATCGCTCGCACCCATGCTGTGATCCGTTGCGGATGGGGCATCTGAAGGATGCGTCGGCGCGAGGGCGTCGTGCACGGGCGGTCCGGATGGGCACCGCAGCGGGGGCAGGCGACGGCACGCGCCGGGTGCTGGCGGCACGTGAGCCAGTGGCGCACTTCCGGGGGCATGGGAGCGCCTCGTCCGTGGCAGCTGCTGTTCATTGTTCCGTTCCTTCCTCCTCCATGAGCTCGGTCTCGTGCGGGGGTTCGTCCGAGGCCGCGGTCGCCACCTCGTCCTTCGTCTTGTTCGGGGGCTGCGCGGCCTTGGAGTCCGCCAAGCCCTCCTCTCGTTCGTCTCGTTCGGCGTCCGGACCGAGGGGCTCCATACCGGCTGCGACACGAGGCGCACTTTCGATGCGGCTGGGGTGAAACCCCGTGAGGCGGCGACCGCTCGGGCTTCGGCACACGCGCATGGCCCCGGCCCCGCAATGCGGGCAGGCGACCGATGTCGGGCCTTGGAGCGGTGGTGGTCGGCCGCTCGGGACGGGACGGCCCACCGCTGACGTGAGTTCGTTCACCGGGCGTGGGGCGGCTTCACTTCCTGCTGCCGCTCGTGTGCACTGCGCCCGCACCGCCGCCAGGTACGCGGTTACGTCGTCGGGGTCGGCGTCGGGCACCTGTGCAGCCAGTCCCGGACCCTGCACGTCGCGGGCCACATCGGCGCGCTGTTTCCGGATGGCGGTGATGATCTCCGCAGGGCTCACGAACGGCTGCCGGCGCGCGACCCTCATCGCGGCCTGTCGTGCTTCATCAAGCCCGAACGGTGCAAGGAGGTCGTGCCATGCGTCCGGGGTGTACTCGTCGAAGCGCTGTTGCGGGCAGAGCGCACGCACGTAGCGGGCGAGGACGACGGCCTCCTCGGGGTTCATGAACTCGCCTGTTTCATACGGGCACTGGCGCGGCTCATCGCCCGGTCGAAGAGGTCGGTGGTCGCCTGCTGCCGGCGGCCGCACAGGTCGACGACTTGTGCGACGGGTCCGCCGCGCCGAATCTCGGAGAGCGCGAACTGGAGGGTGGTACCGGTGACGGGCTTGCTGAGGTCGCCGAGACGACTCAGAGCCACCCACAGCTCGTCGACGTCCAGGCCATTGGCGAGGGCTTGTCCGACGGCCTGATGTATAGAGCGCCTGCTCTGGGCCGTTCTCCGGCCGAACCGGTCCCACCAAGCAGCAGTGAATCTCTCGGCTGTCCGGTCCGGGGCACGGACGCCGCGTTGCCCCTGGATGGGCTCCTCGGGTGCCGAGGACAGGGCGGGGAGTGGGGGCTCGGGGAACGAGATGTTGGAGGCAGGGGCAGGGGGATGCACGTGTGACGCACTCGCGCGGGCGCGCGTCATGGATACGCCAGGACTATCGGGAAGGGCATCCGTACCCGTCGCCGAGACGTGCTCCGGGGTATCCGGGAGTCCTGGTGAGGGCGCGGCACGCGCCAAGGTCTGATCCGGGCCTTGGAGTTCCTGGCGCAGGCGATCCACATGGGCACAGACCTGCTGACGGACCGATGGTCCGCGTGCCCCCGGGTCGTCCACGAGCTGTTCGAGCGGCAGCCGGTCCATTTCCACGAGGAGCGTCCGGCGCAACTTCGCGGAGGAGATCTCTTCGGCACCGGAGACCATGGCGGCCATGACCTTCGGCTGCTTCCACACTCCGTCGTTCCGGACGAAGGTGCGGATGAGCAACTCCTCCGTGTCCCGGTCCACGACCACGAAGCGCCGCTGCTCAAGTTCGGCCAGGAGCCGCTCCAGCTCACCGACGGTCAGTCCGGCCGCCTTGCGCGCCCACCGGCGCAGAGTGAGGGGCAACAGCCCGGCGTGGTTGAGGTTCGGCTGGGAGATCAGGAAGAGATAGAGGCGCTGCTCTTCCTGTTCGAGCGTGAGGAAATCGGCGTCTTCCCAGATGGAGGTGAGGATTCTGCCGTGACCGCGTGCCATGGCTGGGTCTCTTTCGTGTGGGTGAGTCCGTTGCGGGCGCAGATCCACCAGGCGTGGCGCAGGGTGCAGCCCGTACGCTCGGCGATCAGCGAGTACGTGAGGCCGTGCAGTCGGAGCTGGATGACTGCGGCTTCGAGTTCGGCGGCGCTGACTCGTTCAGGTCGGTCGCCGGAGACGGTGCGCTCGATCGCGACTTCGTCGATGTCGTGATCGCCGCGGTTGCAGGTGCGGCAGTACCGGCGACCGTCGCGGGTGGGAATGACGTCATGACCGGCGTGTCGATACCTGAACTTCCGCTCATGGTTAGCCCGTTCAGTATCACGTCGGCAGGATCGGCAGTAGCGAACGCGGCTTGCCGTGAAGCGCAGATTCGTCTTATCAAGCCGGTGTCCGTGACTGCAGTGCGAGGGGATGGACCGAACACGTCGGTTCGTGATCCGCCGGGGGGCTTCGCCTGGCGATGGTGGACCGTTGGTGGGGCGTCCGTGGTAAACCCACCGCTGATAGCAGGCCACGCAGTAGCCGTGACCTCGGTGGGCCGCCTGCCTTCCGCACGATGCGCAGGTGACGGTGCGCCGCCGGGCGCGGTCGTTCATCGCCCCACCGCCTCAAAGATGACTCTCATGCGGCCCGCGCCCCCGTCCTGCTGCACCCCTTACGTCGTTGTGCCGCCCGTGCCGCCCGGCACGCAGGGCAGGGTCTTGTCCCCGATCGCGAATGTGCCGCGAAGCCCTGCGGCGTACCGCACATCCCTGTCGAGTCAGGGAGGGAGTTCGGGTCATCAATGGTGTCGTCGTCCCACGCCCCGACGGGCGCCCAGCCGAGTCCGCGGGCGTGATGGCGCGCCCGGCTCGCGGCGTATTGGCTCACGCCGCGGCTCAGCGGATCGGTGCACCACAGCTCGTTGTACACATCCCGCACCGCCCTCTCCGTACGGACCAGGACATGCTCGCGACGGAGCATCGCCGAGAAGCCCGCGTCCGACATGCCAAGGAGCGTGGCCAGACGCGACTGCGGCCACCCTGCGAAGACGAGTGCCTGCAGACGACGGTGGGTCCCGACGGCATCGACCGTCGCGTGCAACGCCTGCTTGCCCTCAGTAACCGAGATAGCGAGCACGGAAGCCGCGAGCGCGGGCCGTACGAACCGCTGCGGATGCCCGCCACGCTCGGCACACCCCTTCAGGATCACCTGGAGACGCTTGCGGTCGACGCCCGCGAGCTCCGCGATGCGCCGCAGCCCCAATCCGGAGCTCTGCAGGTCACGAAGGTGGCGGCGGACCGGCTCGGCATCGGTGTACGGATGCCACTGTCCACGGCGGAGCGCGTATTCACGGGCGTCGTTGTAACGGGCGACAGCGAACGCGCATACGTAGCAACGGCACCCGTCGAGCTTGTAGCGGGCGTATCCGTGAGGACGCGAACTCATGCGACCACCCCCTCCATCCGCGGCGCACCCTTGTTCAGCGCACGGTCGATATAGAAACGTGAGACACCGATCCGGGCGGCTGCCTGATCACGGCTGAGTCCGAAGCCGACCAGCCACTGGGCGTCCTCAGCGACGATCCGAATGCGTGACGTCTTGTCCAGGGCACCTTGGGGGTCTGAGCTCGATTCCGGGACGGCACGCGGATCGTCTATACAGGCATCCCAAGCGCCTGGTGGAGCCCAACCCCTCCTGCTCGCACGTGACTTGGCCCTGCCGTTCGTGCCGGGCCTCGCCACCAGGCCCCGGTAGGCCGCTCGCACGACGAAGTACGTAGCCGCAGTGACGTGCTCCACCCGCTCATGCACGATGTTCTGGATGGCGGCCGAGGACAGGCCGGTGGCGCGCGATATCGCCGAGGCTCCGTGTCCGATCGCGTAGAGCGCCTGGAGACGGCGGCGTGTTCCGTGCGCCGGGAGTCGGTCTGTTCGGCGAACGACCCTCGGTCGTACGGACAGGATCCGCGCGGCCGTACGCCGATTGAAGCTCGCGTTCTTTGCACGTACGGCGTTGGCGACGGAGGAGGTCGACACTCCAGCCGCAAGAGCGATCTGGGTGCAGCTCATGCCAACAGCCACCAGCGTTGCCACATGACCGTGCACCATTGCCGTCGGCACACGGACCCTGATCCCGTTGAGGTGCGCCAGCTCGCGCTCGGCGCAGGCTCGGGAGTGGGCGTCGGTGCAGGCCCGACAGCGGCAGGGGGCGCGACTGCCGGTACGGGTGCCTCGGTAGCGCGCCGGAGTTCCGTGTTCGGGGTGGGGCGCGGAGCGGGTCATCTCTGCTCCTGAGTACGGGCTTTACGCAGGGCGGGGAACGCTCGCGAGCGAGAAAGGGGCGGACCCGCTCTCCCATCGGGGGAGGGAGCTCGGAGAGCGGGCCCTCCGGCGGCGCGGGAAGGGCAGCCCAGCGCCGCGTCCAGGAGGGGCCTTTATCAGCACCCGGGTAAGCCGCTCCCCCACCCATGCTCGAGTCCGTCGGAGCTCGCGAAGCCGGTGGCGGCTTGGTGCCGGACGGCCAGCTGGTTGGTTGCGACACACCACATCTGCGGCCGGTCCCAGTCGGCGTTCGGATAGGCCCCTTGCACCAAGGCCGTCAAGCGGCCCGCTGTACCGGGCGGCGGCGTGATTCGTCGTCCGCTCTGTGCTTGGACGGTGACCACGTACTCGTAACCCAGCGCCTGCCCGCCGCCCCTTGCCCCTGCGGGTTCCACCAGGAGCGTCTGCGCGTTGGGCATGATCTGGCCTATGCGGTAAGGCAGTTGCTTGCGGTGCCGTCGCCGTCGAGACGCCGAGGCCCGCCTGGGGCGCGTGCCGTTCGCTGCCCGGCACGCGGCGCCTTCGGCCACGCTGGTCACTGGGTCGCCTTCGCCGCTCATCGCCATCAGCTCCCGAAGCGCACCATCAGGAACGGGTCGAACGCTGCGATGACCTTGTTCGCCGCGGCGAGGTCCGTCAGGGCATCCTCCCGCTCCGCGCAGTACGCCCCGAACGGGCAGCGCACAAGGTTGAACAGGGCGACCCGCGCTTCAACTCGTGCCTGCAGCACGTCTTTCGGAATGCGTGAACTGGCCATCGCCGACACCCGGTAAGGCACAGGCACAGCGAGCGGCTCCATCTCGATCATGGCTCACCTCCCAGAGGCAGGACCTCGAAGGACGCCACGAGTCCGCCGTCCTGACGGACCGTTCCCCGGGCCGTTTCGTCATCCAGGGACACGACCAGACGGCCCGGCATGACCCTCTGCAGATAGCGCTCCACTTCGTGCACCGCGGTTCCCGCTCGGCACGTCATCGGTGGCAGAGCGACGGAGTAGTCGAACGTGACCGTCACGACCTTGCCGTCGTCGATCGGAGAGTTGGTGGACACGGTCCACACTCCTGCTTGCGTGAGGCAGTTCTACAGCCTTCTTGCTGGGCCAACGGCCGAGCGGCGAAGCTTCAGCGCCCGGCTGCTTTGCTGGCCGACGCCTTCCGTTCGCGCCCCCGGGAGATGGCCGAGCTACGTGCACGGACAGCACCAGCGCCAGCGCCCACGCGACTCGACTCGTAGATGTGCGCCCTGTCGGCCTGGTTCGTCATGATCCGTCTGCCGGGCTTGCTCTTGATACCCAGCTTCTTGAGGATGCGTCGCGCATGGCCAACGCTGCACCGCAGCACGTAGGCCGTCTCCTGGACGGTCATGTACTCGGCAGCCGGATCCACCGGAGGAACCGGGCGGCCGTACTTCTCGTACTTCTCGCCAGCCATGTCACTCCTTAGGGATTGCTCCTGCGGAGAGCGAGGCTCCATAACCACAAGCTAGACCTAGTTAGACCTCCCAGTCCAGGCTCAACTACGACAAACTTTCCTCAACTTGGACCTAGATCTCTTCTAATCTAGGTCTAATTAGCACACACAGAGCCGTCTTTAGCTCTTTCTAGTCCGCACGCTTGGCTGGAGTCGCCCGCCCCTGCAACCATGGCCCCATGCCAACCCGCGACTTCGCACGCCTCGCGGACGCCGTCAAGGCCCGCCGACTCGAACTCGGTCCCCTCGCCCGCAAGAAGGCAGCCGAGCAGGCCGGCCTGTCCAAGGACACCTGGCAACGTGTCGAAGAAGCCAAACCAGTCCGCGACATGACCTACGCGAAGATCGACCCCGTACTGGGGTGGGCGCGCGGCAGCTGCGTCGCGATCACCGAGGGCGGCAGACCCGTCCACTGCGAAGCGTCGGTGATCGAAGGCGTCAGCATCGCGACGACCCACAAAGGTGATCTTGGTGAAGAAGTTGAGCAGGCGATCCACACCGCGTCGATCGCGACGACCGAGCTGACCGCTCGGGAGATCCGCGAGCTGAGCGCGCACATCTTGGGCGTCCTCCGACGGCGGGGCGTGATCTGACCAGCCGATCGGCACGGTCGCCTATTCAAGGCCCCAAACCGGCGTTAACTCTCAACGACTTGGTTCGTGCCGCAAAGACTGATCATCTTGCGACACTGAAGTTGTCCTCCGGTACGGATTCAAGACTTCCCAAACCTGCCATGCCAGCGCGGAGCGAGCCCACCGTTCTCCAGCTTGAATACCTTGGCGTCCGGCCGACTTCCGCACGTGCGGAGCAGACCCGACCGCCATCCCCAGCGACCTGTACCAGCCCCGTAGACCTCCGCTTGCGCGGAGCGGACTCAATCGTCACGAAAGCCGTACCGATAGCGTCCGGGACACCTCCGCGCGTGCGGAGCAGACTGCTGGGCAATCAGCAAGTTCAGCCACATCTGGGGGCTACCTCCGCGTGCGCGGAGCGAACGAGAAGGACACGCTTACCCCGGTCTCGATCGTCGGTATACCTCCGCGTGCGCGGAGCGGACCGGGACTATCAGACGCCAGATTTCTGGACCGTGGGACTACCTCCGCGTGCGCGGAGCGGACGAATCGGCCGAGACGCGAGCGCTCAGGACCGGAGGACTACCTCCGCGTGCGCGGAGCGGACCTCACGTCGACGCCGCCAGTCGACAGCGGCTTCGGACTACCTCCGCGCGCGGAGCGGACATGTCGGCAGTCGTCTATATGGAAGAGACCACGGGGCTACCTCCACGTGCGCGGAGCAGACCGCAGCGTGTTGGGCACCCCGGACACGCCCGCGGGACTACCTCCGCGTGCGCGGAGCGGACGGGCTGGAGCTCCTCGCCGTCGACTATCTGCAGGGACTACCTCCGCGTGCGCGGAGCGGACTGCTTGCTGCGGTTCTTGTCGCCCACCTGGATGGGACTACCTCCGCGTGCGCGGAGCGAACGATCCCGTGTCGGCTCTGACGGCCTGCGTCGCCGGTATACCTCCGCGTGCGCGGAGCGAACCCTTCCTGGCCTGGCACGTTGCGGCGGCTTTGCTCTTTCGTTATCAAGGTGCAGCGGCCCAGAACTGAGAGTTCATAGTGCAGTTAGTGGTGAGTGAGGCCGTTCTGCAGGTCGAGGCTGATGGCTCTTCTACCTGTTCGGTAGGAGGTGATGGTGGCGCCTTTGACGGAGTGGGGCAGGAGGACGACGTCGCGGAGTCCGGGGATGTCTGACCAGGCTTCGGGCGGGTTGGTGTTGGGGGTGCGAGCGGTGAGCCATTGGCTGTTGATGGGGATGGTGGCTTGCATGAGGCAGCGGATGGTGTGGCGGTCTTGGGGGTTGATGTGCTGAGGGAGGGCGGTGTGTGCGGCGTGGTGGGTGGGGTGGAGCCAGTGGTTGCCGTCGGGGGTGAGATAGGTGGGCAGGATACGGATGCCGTCGACGCCGAGGCGCGTGGCGATCTGGTCGGGGTGCTCGTCGGTGTTGGTGAGGGGGAAGAGGTCGCGGACGACGCTGGGGGTGGGAATGGCGGCGAGGTGGGCTACGGAGGCGCGTTGGGCGTCGTCGGCGATGCGGGCGGTGTCGTCGGCTGCGGCGAATTCGGGGCCGTAAACGGCGTCGATGAGGTCTTGGACGCCTTCGGGGATGTTGATGGGTGCGCCCTTGCGGACGATGAGGAGGTCGCGGGTGCGGCGCAGGATGGAAGGGCTGTAGACGTCCCCCCAGTGACGGGGCGGGAGTTGGCCGGCGGGGATCAGGACGGACAGGCGGGGCTTCCCGGTGGGGGCCCAGGTGGGGCGGTCGGTGCGGGGGTGGCGGTGGCCACGTCCGGCGCGTTGGAGGAGGAGGGCGAGGGGAGCTAGGTCACTGATGACGAGGTCGAAGTCGACGTCGAGGGATTGTTCAGCGACTTGGGTGCTGATGATGACGAATGGGCGGGCGGGTCGTTTGCCCCGGGAGCCGGTCCAGCGTTGGACGCGGCGGGTGATGGCGGTGCGTTGGCGCGCGGGCATGCGGGCGTGGAGGATCCGCACAAGGGGGTGGTGGGGGCTTGTGGACCAGGCGGTGTCGAGGAGGTTGCGGGTGGCCTGGGCGTCGGCGACGGTGTTGCAGATGATCAACGCGCAGCCGGTGCCTGTCTGTTCGAGGGGGGTGAGGAGGTCGAGAATGGCGTGAGCGCGGCCGGTGGCCTGGTCAGGGTTGTGGGTGGGAGTGCAGGGGATGGTGGTGATGGTGAGGGGGTGGGCTCGGTTTGAGGGGAGTTGGCCGGACGTGGCGATGGTGCCGGTGGTGTGGTCGGCGTAGGTCCAGCCGGGGTAACTCGGCTTAATGGGTGGGTTTTTGGCATGTCCGGCGCCATGGCGGTAGGCGTAGACGAGGGCTGCGGCGCTGTCCCCGGTGAGGGTGGCGGACAGCAGGATGACGGGGACGCCGAGGGCGCCGAGCCATTGCAGCAGGCGCAAAGTGAGGGCGTGGCCGTGGGCGTCGTAGGCATGGACCTCATCGATGATGACGGTCTTGCCGGACAGGCCCAGCCAGCGCATGGCCATGTAGCGGTGTGGGAGGACGGCCAGGGCGGCCTGGTCCCAGGTGCCGACGGTGACGCCGGCCAGGAAGCCGCGGTGGCGGCCGCGCAGCCACTCAGCCACAACGTCGGGGGCACGGGTGGCGCTGTGCAGGTCGTCGGGGGTGTAGGAGGCGTCCAGCCAGGCCAGGGCGTGGAGCAGTGTGACCGGGGGCGGGATACGGCAGTTGACGCGAGTGTGGTCGCGGACGCGGGCCCACATGGCGTCGGTAGTTGCCATGGTGGGCAGCAGGAATGCCAAGCCCTTGGTTCCGGCAGCCGGGCCCAAGATCCGTTCGCCGTATAGGGCCATCTCCGTCTTACCCTCGCCCGGGGGCGCGGTGATCAGTAGAAGTCCGGAACCCTTCTTCGCCAACTCGGGCAGTCGTGCCTCCAAATCGTCCTGGATGGGGTGGAGTTGTTGGCCGCTCAGGTGTGGGAAGAGATCTTGGATCTTCTTGGTGCGGGTCCAGGTGGGTGGCGTGAGCTGCGCGTCGCGCAGGGCCGCGGGGGCGGCGCGGCGGGCGCGCCGCGCGTGCGCCTCCCAGGCTTCGTCTGGACAGGTGGTGCAGTGCTTGTCCCAGCGGTGCTGGCGGGCGCGGATCCAGGGGAGTTGGGAGACGAGCCAGTCTGCGAGGATCACCAGACCGGTGGTGACGACGGCGCCTGGGCCGCTGGCAGTGCGGGTAGGGAGGGCGGGGATGCCAAAGAGGCGGTGGATGAGGTGGATCAGTTGTTCGCGCTGTTCGTCCCATGCCTTCTCCCCCAGGCCGGGCGCGGCGGTGAGCGGGCAGGTGACCTCACTGCCCTGGTGCGAAAGGGCCACGGGGTAGCTGCCGTGGTGGCCGCCGATGAGCTGGCCGATCTGGTGGGCGACGGTGCGGGTGGGGCGCCCGGTCAGAGGCGTGCCGTGGAGGCGGTTGAGGAGTTCGGGCAGGGCGAGGTGTGCGGCGCGCTGGTGGCTGGGTGAACGGAAAGCGGCGGGGGCGGGCTGATAACCGGAGTGGCCGGTGAGCCGGTCGGCAGCAGGGGCGCATGCCTGGAAACCGGGGGTGATCTTGCCGAGGTCGTGGAGTCCAGCCAGGCATGTCACGAAGATGCGGGCCTCGGGTTCGGTCAGGCCCCAGCCGTGGGCGATGACGCGGCGTTGGCGAGGGGCGAGGTAGCGGTCCCACAGGGCGGTGGCCATCGCGGCCGCGTCGATGGCGTGGCAGCCCAGCGGGTAGGGGTGGTCGAGGCCGCGCTCCTTGCCCCACAGGCGGTCCTCGAAGGCAGCAGGCTGCACGCGTGGATCCTTACGTTGTAGCCGAGTTGGGCGCGGAAGGCTGTCAGGGGCGATAGGGGGCCAGGGACAGCAGGCCCAGCCCGTAGGCGCGGCCCTGTCCGATGCCGCTGGTGATCGCAGTGCGCAGGGCGTCGGGGTCGGTGACGGTGGCGACACCCTCGAAGCGGATGGCGCGCAGCCGGATCCGTTTGGCCTCGCCACGGGTGGCCAGGACGTCGGGCTGGGGCAGGTCAAGCACGAGTTGGCTGGCCAGTCCCGCCTTGGCGGCCTGGCGCTGCCACCAAGCCAGGGCTTCGTCGCCAGCGACGGGGACGCGTTTGCCGCGCTGGCCGGGCACCGGCACGGTCTTGATGGGGTTGGCGTCGATGCGGTAGCGCACCAGCCGCCCCTCAGTGATCCAGTGCAGCAGGGGGGCGAGGTCACGGTGGTCCACTTGGCGGGCGTACCCGGCGGGCAAAGCGTTTCGGTTGATGGGCAGGGTGGACTGGATGAGGAGGGTGGCGCCGGTCTGTTCGCGTTCCACGCGGTAGAGAGTGTGGGTGGCGGCGCGCGGGGTGGTACCGAGGGCGTCGGGGAAAAGGGCCTGGACGGTGTGGTGGAGCCGGGTGGCGTCCTTGAGGTCGCGGTGGACGTCGCGGCTGCGGGCCTCCAGGGTGAGCTGGGCCAGGTGGAGGGCCGTGGTGGGCTGGACGGGGGCGGTGGTCATGCTGCCTCCTGTCGGTAGACGGTGAGGGCGTCGATCCATCCGGCGCCGCGCCCGGCATCCACGGCCTGGTCCAGGGCGCGTTGGCGCTGCCACACCTGGCGGCGTACGAGGGTGCGGCCGGGGCCGCTCAGGTCGCGCACCTCGGTGTCCGCCGGGGCGCCGGACTCGGGGGCGTCGTCGTAGATGAAGGTGACGGGCTCGCGCGGGCCGCGGGCCGCGGTGCGGTGCAGGGGCAGACGGTCGAGCTCGGTGACGGGGTCGGCAACTCCGTCGCGTACGAGGATGGGGGTGTCCGGGGTGCAGGAACGGCGCCCCAAGTAGGGGGCGAAGTGCGGGTACTGGAGCGCGATCCCGCAGCGGCGCAGGGTGGGGGCGGGACCGGTGACGGCGACGCTGAAGGCGGCGTCGGTCACATACCAGCGCTGGGTGAGGATGGTGCCCTCGCCGAGCTTCTTGAACTTGCCGTCCGCAGTGGGCGGGGTGAGGTGGCGGGGGTAGCCGCCACCGATGGTGTGGAAGTCCATCTCCCGCTGGCCCGGCCGGTCGATGCGGATGGTGTAGCGCAGTTCGGTCAGGTCGCTGTTGGCGTGACCGCGCGCCCGCCCGAGGGCGCAGGCGAGCAGGCCGGTCAGGGCGGAGTGGGTGGGCCAGCGGTGGGTGGTGCGGACCTCGAAGTCCGCCTCGCTGCCCCAGGACTGCAGCGGTCCGGACAGGTGCAGGATCAGCCCGCTCATCCCTGCTCCTTGGCGAGGGTGTCGATGACGCGGGTGATCAAGCCATCCAGGCCCGCCACCCGCTCTCCCAGGGCGTCGAAGGTGTCCTCGCTCAACCCGCTGTGGGCGTGCGTGACCAGGCCGGTGGTGCCCAGGAAGCGGTGATGGGCGGCCGCGTGCCGGTTCAGCTCGGCCATCGAGGCGGGCAGGTAGCCTTGCGGGCTGTCGGGGACAGCGGTCTCGAAGGCGCCGACCAGACTGACCGGGCGGTCGTTGCGCACCGCGATGTAGGTCAAGTGCGGCACGGTGAACGGGGCGGTGCCCGAGGACTTGGCGGGCAGCACAGTGGTCACGAACGCGCGCAGGAACTCCGCGGTCACGAGGTCAGCGGTCTCACGGTCGCCATCGAGGTTGCCGAGGAGTTCGGTGACATTGAGGCTGGCGTAGCGGTAGAAGGTGGCGGAGGTGTAGCGGTTGTCGCCCATGTGTCCGGCGCCGGTCTCAGTGCCCTCCTGCTCGAGGATGTCGTCGACGGCGGTGAAGTAGTCGAGCTGGGTGGAGGCGGCGTGCGTGCTCAGGCCGTGGGCCATCTGCACGGCGCCGTCCACGGTGGAGCCGGCCTCGTTGGCGAGCATGCGGCCGAACGCGGCGACGGATGCGTTCTTGGACTGCAGGATCGACAAGACCTCCGCCTTGGGCAGCACCTTCTTTGCGTACTTGGCCAGCGTGCTGGACTCCCCGATGGCCGGCTCCTCCTCGCCACCCCCGTCGGCGTCCGAGTCGGTGTCGTTGGTATTGCGGGTGGACTTCTTCGCGGCCTTCTGTGCTTCGGCGTCGATGTCGTACGCGGCCTGGGTGATGTCGCCGCGGTGTGTGTCGGCGAGTTCGGCGAGCTCGTCCAGGGCGCTTTCGGGCAAGAACAGCAGGGCATTGGTGCCCTGGCTGTCGGCGATGCCCAGGCCCTTGACGTCGGCGGCGAGGATCAGCATCTGCCCCGCTGTCAGGGCCACGTCTTCGTTCCAGCCGCGTGACACCAGGCGCTTGGCGACGGCCTTGGGCACCCCTCGGGTGCGCATCGCGCGGATCCCGGTGGCGTCCTCCACGGCACGGCGGGTGTGCCGCTTGCCGTTCTGCGAAGAGGACCGGGCGCGCATCACGCCGCCGTACTTCGCGGATTTCGGAGCCCCCTGCCGATCCCGGTTCAGGTTGGAGTAGGGGTAGGACTGGATCAGGTGGATGTCGATGTACAGGCTGTGCGGCAGGCTGGTGGTCACGTCGAACTCTCCTTGGCGGTGCCGGGGACGGCGGGGGTGTGGAAGGCGCGGGCCCACTCGATGCGGACGTCCTCGGCCCATCGCGGCCAGCGCGTGAGGTCGCGCAGCAGGACCGGCCACTGCACGGGGACCTGGTGCGAGCGCAGTAGCGAGACGGCGCCGGGCAGCTCCCGATAGAGGTCCTCGACGCCCAGCTGCGCCAGATGGGTCAGGGCGTCGGCGGCGTTGGACGGCCGCATGACACCGGTCGCTGCGGCGCGGGCATAGGACCAGCCGAGGTTCTGGCGCCTGTCGGCCGGCTTCGGCGACGGGGGCGGATTCTCCTTGCGGGTGCGCGGGTTGGGGGCGTCGTGGACCGCGTACAGGCAGGCGATCAGCAGGTAGGGGAACTCGGCCTCGCGGGTCGGCGCGTAGGCAGGGATTCCCCCGGCGGGCAGCAGGTGCATGTACAGCTGCCAGGGGGCGCTCACCTCGTCGGCCAGGCCCTGGCGCAGCGCCGCCCGGCCGCCCGGACTGGAGCAGGCGGTGTGGACGGTGCGCAGGAACCGGTCAAAGGGCTCCAGCGGGTTCGCCTGCGGCGCCGAAGGAGGCCCTGGGGGCGGGGTGTCGGTGCTCATGCGACCTTCTTCTTTCCGGTACGGGGGTGGGTCAGCCGGGCGCGGGCCTGGGCGATGGGGTGCAGGCCCTGCACGGTGGTCGCCGCCGGGCGGGTCGTGGCATCGAAAATGTCCAGCGCCAGGCCACGAAAGGCGGGAGTGGGCGCCTCGTCGTGGGTGATCGCGCCCCAGAACAGGGGTTCCGCTCGGTCCCAGTACTCGGCGGTGGCCTCATCGGCCCACGGGCAGCTCTTCTCCCCTGGTGCCATCTGCTTCCACGCCGCACGCAGGGCCTTGGCCATGGCGGCGCCCGCCATCTCCGCTGCCAGCCGCAACTGGGCTACCCGGGCGGCCCGTTGCGGGTGGTGGGCAGGTAGGAACGGGGCGATGCTGGCCGGAGTGGTCACGGCGTACCAGTGCTCATCCTTGTCCTGCTTGTCCTGGTGACAGCCCAGCGCCCGCACCCGCACCGGCCCCAGACGGCCCAGCACGTCCTCGGGCAGATCGGCGAAGACCGACAGCCACGCGGGCAGCACCTGCCCCTTGATCCCGGCCGCCGAAGGATCCTTGGCGTGGACGAAGGCGTCGAAGTCCCGCAGCAGCGAGCGGCGCCAACTCGCCCGTACTGGACCGCCCTTGGCACGGTCGACGACGAAGGGATCTCGGGCGGCGGGCAAGTCGGCACGACTCCCCCACGCCACCCAGAAGCCCACCGCCTGCGCGCCTGTGGCATCCGGAGCGAGCAGCAGATGATGGCTGGTCCGTCCCGTCAGCAGTGACACCGGGCCCTTGGCCGGGGCGGGCGACAACGGATCTTCCAAGTCGTCGCGCTCCCAGGGAGCGAGATCCTCGACCGGGTCCGTGTCGCCGTCCGGAGGTGGGCAGCCCAGCAGCAGAGAGGTGAACAGGTTCTCGCCCAAGGGGTGGAACGACACCAGGGAGCGCAGCGGCGCCGCCTTCATGCTCTTGGTAGTCACCCCGCCGTGGCACCGCTGACCTCCCAGGCCCGCGGGCCCGAACCCACGCCAGGCCAGCAGCCAGCCGAGTGCCTCGGTGGAGTCGACGGGCTCGTCCTGGTGGGTGCGGTCCAGCCACGGCTGGTTCGCCCCGGACGGACGCGGCATGACCAGCTTTGCCGGTGACGCCTGCCGTGAACACTCCTCCGCCAGGCGCGGGTCCTGCAGCAGGGGCCGCCGTGGATCGTAGAGATCGAAGCGGTTCTGCCACGTATCGAAGTACGCGTTCACAGCCTCCGCATCGAACCGGCCAGCCGCCACCAGAGCATCAAAGTGCTCCTCCCAAGCATCCTGGTCGGCCAAGTCCAGGCCGCTCACGCGCACTGCGAGAGCCGTGAGTAGCCGCCGCAGCATCGACTCCACTGCCGGGTTTGGCACCTCAAGGTCGGAGGCGAGATGCGCGGCCAGCAGCGCCACACGCAGCCCAACACACTGCTGGGAGCCGGGGGTGGCTCCCGGGACCAGGGTCTTCAGCTCCTCCGGGTCGGCGTCCCGGCGGAACACCAGTAAGGCGCACGGCTCTTCAGCCGCGCTGTAGAGGGACATACACTCCACTTCCCATCATCATGACCACCAACTCCACCTAGATAACGGAGAGTTGTCTCAGCATCGCCGAATGCAAGCGGAGCGACGTTAAGGGGACCTGCGGAACAGCCGCAATCGAATCCGGGGAACTCACCGGAAGTGTCAGAGGCGTGGGCTAGCGTGCCCTCGGGAGCGCTCCGAACGCCGGAGGTGTACCCGGGACATGCGGGATGAAATATCCCAAAGAGCCCCTGCTCCGCACTAGGTCGTGTCCGCAAAGTCGGTTGGCTCGTTGGGTATCTCGTGGTGCGTCGTCATGAGTTGACCGATCCGGCGTGGGCTGTGGTGGAGCCGTT